>JAZQPN010000268.1:0-4670 GCA_045628585.1 Bacteroidales bacterium
AGCATCGAATTGATGGGCTTCCATCACCTTATTGAGGCCTTCCCTGTCGCGGATGTCGACTTCATAAAATGGAATTTCCTTGCCTATGATTTGCGCTACGCGCGCCAATGATTTTCTGTTTGAATTGCAAAGATTGTCAACGACAACCGTCTCATGTCCAGCATGATGCAACTCTATTAACGTATGCGTGCCAATGAATCCGGCGCCTCCGGTAACTAATATTTTCATAACTTGATTTGATACAAATTGTAAATAAATTCGTCGATGGCCGAAATATACTGCTCATCGCCAGCCAGCACCTTGTCAACCATCGCACTTAATGCTTGGTCTTGCTCAGCCGTGATTTTCGGGAAAGGCAGACTCATCAGGTTGCTTTTCAGAATCTTGACATCATCGTAGCGTTTCGTGTAATAGAAATTGAAAAGCTCTGAATTTAAGAATGCCAATACCGTCTTGATACTCATGCCTTTAACTTCCGGAATGAGAATATTTGCACTATTCAGGAATAAACGCTGTCCGTTGTCGTAAGTGAAGCAAAGATGACTCGAAATGAATTTGTAGACAAGCTTTTCAGGTGCGCGGTAAAATTCTTCCTTGGCGCATTGCTGAAAACCTGCACGGTCGAACTTAATGTATTTTTCGGCAGGCAAAAGCTTGTATTTCCGAATGTTCTTGCCCGTATAAATCGGTTCTAAGTCCTTGCCTTTCTTGTCTTTAAGTTTCTGCTCGTTGTTGCCCGTAATGATGCCCAAGGCAAACTGGCTGTGCGACAAATCATCGTTGCGGAAGTTGTCCATTTTTGCCAAAATCTCCTTTTCGTGTTGCGTCAATATCGGCAATGCACATTCCATTTTGTGCTGTTTTCCAGGGGCTTTCGGACTGACGGAAAGACTCACAAAATCGGTGAAGACGCCTTTGAAACGGTCATCGAACAACTGCAAATCCTCCACACAAGCGTTTTCCATCACAAACTGACGGAAGTCGGCATGGCGTTTGATTTTCAGCAAAGATGTCGGCAAAAGGAATTTCATGATGCCTGTTTCCTTGAGCAAAGGCAGCGAATGGCTGAAAAACGTCGATGCGCGTTCCTCGTTATTGCGATGACGGTCTATGCCCCAAGGCGGATTCGTAACGATGAAATCAAATTTCTGATTGCCCAATGCCGTCTGTGCATGTTTCAAGAAATCAAGCAGATAGACTTGCGGATAAAGTGTTAAATCCTCAAATTTCGACATTAAGTTCGCCTTGGCAATCATGATGGCAATCGGGTCGTTGTCGAAGCCGAAAAGCTGTTCGGGCTTGGCGTTTTCGAGCATCATCAGGAAGATGCCGCTGCCGCAGCAAGGGTCAAGGAAAATGGACTTGTGGTCGAGATAAAGATTGGAAAGCATCTTGCTGACAATCATCGGATTGGTGTAATACAAACCCGTAAGGATGCGCTGACCTTCAGCCGTAAGCGACTGATAAACAAAGCCAATCCAATCGTCCTGACGGTTTTTCAAAATCTGTCGCGGAATGTTGACATCAATCTTCTGACAATCAGAATATTCCTCTAAAAAACGGTTTTTGTTTTCGGGGCAAACCTTGTTCTGCTCGATTTTTGCAACACATAGGCTGAAAATCAAGTCCTTCATCGGGTAATCGTTTTCCTTCAACTGCTCGACAAAACGCGGCAAACTACGCGCTGTGACATAGCCTTCGGGCGTGATGGTTTTCTGCGAGCGGCTTTTGTTTGCACGTCGTGTAAGTCGCTCGTTTTTAGAACCTTTCAGTTTGTCCCAATTGCGCCGTGTGGCGTCTGAAATAAGTAAATCGTTGGTTTTCGACATAATAATGCTTCGCCTTCTAAGTCCCATTGCAAAGGCGCAAGGAACCTCAAAAAAACTGTTTAGAAAGCCTTAATCCGAGTGGATTTTGTATATACGCCACAAAAATAGGAAATTATGAGAATTAATTATACTTGTAAAACGTTTATTTTTTCAAAAAAGACACAAATTTCTACCAAAACCGTACCTTTGCGGCAAATTTCATCATCATGATACTCTGTTTGGAAACCGCCACGCCCGTTTGTTCGGTGGCACTCAACGATGGCAACAAGACTTTGGCTCAGCGCGAATGTACGGGTCAAAATGCACATTCTGAAAAGATTACGATATTCATTAAGGAAGTTCTCGACGAAGTCGGCGTTGGTTACGACCAACTTGATGCTGTGGCCGTGAGCATGGGACCGGGTTCCTACACGGGCTTGCGCATCGGCGTGAGCACCGCCAAAGGCGTTTGCTATGCCGCCGACCGCAAACTGATGGCTGTCGACACTTTGCAGGCCATGGCTTACGGGATGCACCAGCAATTGGCCGACCGTCTGCAACCTAATGATTTGCTGATTCCCATGATCGATGCCCGCCGTATGGAAGTCTATGCCTCCATTTTCGATGCCAATCTGAATAAGATTCAAGACACGGCAGCCCTCATTATTGATGAAAGCAGTTTTGAGGATTTGCTCAGCGACCACCGCATCTGGCTTTTCGGCGACGGCGCTCCGAAACTTGAAAAAGTGTTTGGCGGTAACGAAAAAGTGCAGATTGTCAATGGTTTCACGCCTTCAGCAGCCTATATGGCTCCTTTGGTTGACAAGGCTTTACAGGAAAACCAATTTGTCGATGTGGCGTATTTCGAGCCGTTCTACCTGAAAGATTTCGTGGCTGGAAAACCGCATGTGAAAGGGTTGTAATGATGCGATTTGTGCTGTCTAAATCCTAAAATGGAATTATTGGCAATATTCCATTTCACGCATAAATTCATCGGCAACATAGAGGTCGCCATAGAGATACAAGCCTGTTGACTTGTCGTGCAAATCTGCACAGGTTTTGCTCTCGTAAAACAGTTTTAATGCTTTTACCGGCTCAATACCCAGCCGTTTGGCCAATTCCATCGAAATGGCGCCAATGCGATTGCTAATGATAATTTCCTGAATTATCTGAGATTTAGCAGAATCCTCAAATTGTTTCTGTTCCATTGAATATCAAATATTTATCAACAATCGTTTGATTCAACAAACACATTTGGTTATTGGGCTGATGTTCCGACAAGCGCGCCAAGGCCGTATTTAAATCCATCAGTCCGGCCATGTACAGGTTCACGGTATCAACCACGCGATCGTTGGCAACGCCGCCTTCAATGTAATCGTATTTTGCCGCAACATTTTCTCCTTTTCGGCTTGCCACAATAAAACCAAGCCAATCTTCATCATACGCATGGAATATCTTACAACGAAATTCAGAAAGAACAGCATCTCTATCAAGAAAATACACATTCAGAACGGGTGGCTGCTTACGTCGGTCGGCCATTTGCAAAGCCCACGAAACTGCCTGATTGCGAAGTTCTGTAACATAAAAACCTTGGCCGAAATCCAAATTGGGTCTGCCAAATTTGCAAATTGGAGTCTTAACCTCTTCCGTTCCTCCGTGATAAACAATGAGATTGCTCATGATTTTTCCTCCCAGTTTTTCAGACATTCAGCAATGCCTTGCGCAATGTTTTCCCTGCTTTCGCTATGAAGTGTTTCGTAATGCGGAACAATATAGTTTTCGATTAATCCCACACAATTCATCCGATAGTAAATTTCTTTATACGAAGTGTTTAGCAGCCTTGCGGTAGCTTCAATGCAAGTAGCCACAAAAGCCATCACAATCTGCATTTTTGGTATTTCGACAAACTGTTCCATCTTTTTTTATTTGACTTTGCAAAAATAGTAAAAAACAATGTAAACGGAAAAATCTTTGGGCACACTTATCGGACGATGATGGAAGAATATCCTCAAGCTTTGGGGCTATTCCCCGAATGCAGTCAAAACCCATCTTTGGGTGGCTATATGTGCATACCTGTTGTTGGCTTGGGCCAAGAAACTATATCAAAGCGACTATAGCATCACAGAAATTGCAACTCTTGTCAGTGTCTCTCTGTTTGAAAAAGCTGATTTGAAAGAACTGCTTGCCT
Source organism: Bacteroidales bacterium (assembly GCA_045628585.1). Taxonomy (GTDB): domain Bacteria; phylum Bacteroidota; class Bacteroidia; order Bacteroidales; family F082; genus Limimorpha. The sequence continues at coordinate 3,997 of JAZQPN010000268.1, forward strand.
TACCAAACGATAAACTCGGCTACTTGAATTCAAAGCATAATGTCGAAGAACTAACTCTATTTTGATTTAAAATTAACGCACCAGTAATATTTGGGCAACAATAAAATTATGCTAATGATTGTGACGCACGTAAATATCAAACCCCATTCGGCGGAAAGCGACACTGTCCGATTTTGGTAAACCATCAAGCCATACAACGCTATCGGGAATGACATAGTTAACAATTATCGTGCCACGCCCCGAAACTTTATCGGGTGCAACATCAATACGTGCCTGCAGTGTGTCGCGTGCTTTACCAAATGCTCTCCAGTACCATCCGGAAGTGTGCATAGAATCCATTGGTTTTAGATCCATAATAATTTTTTTTACATCTGGTTTATCGGCATAGAATTTTATTGTGTCCATATTCGGGTTGGCTTCAACAATTGCAGGTTTGAATTCAAATGGAACATAAATCGTTTCGGGATAATGGTGTGTTGGTTCGGGTTCCGGGTTTGGTTCCGGCGTCTTATTGCACGAAGATGCCACGACAACCAAAACCAATGAGAACAATATTGCACACGCTCTTTTCATAATGATGAAATTTTAGAATTACGGTTGCAAATATATGAATTTTTATAAAATGCAAACAAAAATATCAAAATCAATGAATTATTTTTTTCTGTCAGGCAGAA
>JAZQPN010000269.1:0-3111 GCA_045628585.1 Bacteroidales bacterium
AACTCCTTGATTTTCATTGTCGGGGCAAAAGGATTCGAACCTTCGACCCCCTGCTCCCAAAGCAGGTGCGCTAGCCGGACTGCGCCATACCCCGATTTCAAAGTTCCAGCGGAGAAGGGGGGATTCGAACCCCCGGTACCCTTTGCAGGATACGACAGTTTAGCAAACTGTTGGTTTCAGCCACTCACCCACCTCTCCAGGTGTGAATTGCGAGTGCAAAAGTAGGCTTTTTTTCATTACCTCCAAGCATTTTTATCACTTTTTTCTGAAAAACTTATTTAGTTATTGTCAATCAGTATATTAGAATTGCATTGGTTTTTGCTGAGCTAAAACATAATCTCGCGTTTTATGCTTTTAGTCTTCATTTTTCAGTAAAATGACAAATGTATAGTTTTCGAAAAAGGTCATTTTTCTCGGATTTTATGACAGACTTTTATATGTTTTATCAGATTGTTTTGAAAAAAAAGCAAAATATTATCACGGCTTGATAAAACTTACTATATTTGCGCGGTTAATTGATCAACTCATATCGGGATTTATTCCTTGATAACACTAAAATGAATTTATATGGATAACAACGAACAAATGAATCAAGACATTCAGAATCAGAATGTTGAGAATGGACAAAAGAACACTATCAATGGTAGTGAAAAAGATGTAATCATCAATTTAATCCAACCAAGCATCCTGCCGGGCAAGGTGAAAGTTGAAGTTTCAACCGCAGTTGAATTCGGAAGCGGTCAGGATGAAGAACTTCCGGTCCTTGAAATGTCGGAAGCCGAAGAGGACGAGGCAGCTCTCGAAACTGACCTCAATCTCGAAGGCATGACGAAGGAACAACTGGTTGAAATGCTGGAAGAAACCGTCAAGGAAGCAGATCTTTCAAAGATTAAGGATAGAGTTGCTGCCATTAGGATTCATTTTAATAAGTTGAACAAGGAAGACATGGAGCGCGAAATGGAACAGTTCCTGCAAGGAGGTGGCGACATGGAAGCTTTCCAGCATGTTGCTGACGACTGCGAGACCCGTTTCAACGAAGCTTTCGGCATCTACAAATCGAACAAAGCCCGTCAAAACGAGCTTCTTGAAGCCCAAAAGCTTGAAAACCTGGCGCAAAAGAAGTCCTTGCTTGAAGACCTCAAGCAGATGATTGCTTCCGACGAATCACTGAAAAAGACCTATGACGAATTCCGCGCCCTTCAGGACCGCTGGAAGGAAATCGGTCAGGTGCCTGCAACTGAGAATGCAAATCTTTGGAACACATATCATTTCCTTGTCGAACAATTCTTCGATAAGGTTAGAATCGGCCGTGAATTGCGCGACCTCGATATGAAGAAAAACCTTGATTTGAAAGTCGACCTTTGCGAAAAGGCAGAAGAACTGCTGAATGAAAAGTCATTGACAAAGGCATTCCAAGAACTGCAGAAACTGCACGAACAGTGGAAGGAAGTCGGTCCGGTGCCACAGGAAAAGAAAGACGAAATCTGGGAGCGTTTCAAGGCTGCTACCGACAAGATAAACCAAATCCGCAGAGAGCATTTCGCAAAGATTGCCGAAGAACAGAATGGCAATTTCCAGACCAAATCTGCACTTTGCGACAAGGCCGAGGAAATCGTAAACGGCGAATACAATAGCATCAACGCTTGGCAGAAAAAGTCAACCGAATTGACAGAACTGTTCCAAGTTTGGAAGACCGTTGGTCCAGCCGCCAAGAAAGAAAACGAAGAAGTCTGGGCTCGCTTCAAGGCCGCAATGGACAGTTTCTTCGCCAAGAAAAAGGAATATTTCTCAACCTTGAAAGACCAGCAGACCGAAAACCTCGAACGCAAGACCCAAATCTGCATTGAGGCAGAAGGACTCATGGAATCGACGGAATGGAAGAAAGCTTCCGAACAGCTGAAGAAATTGCAGGAAGAATGGAAGACCATCGGTCCGGTGCCAAAGCGTCATGCCGACAAGATTTGGAAGCGTTTCCGCGCTGCCTGCGATGCTTTCTTCAACCGTAAGTCAGAGCATTTCAGTGGCTTGAGAGGTGAAGAAGATGCTAACCTTGAGGCTAAGAAAGCTCTTATTGAAGAAGTTAAAGCCTTCCAATTGAGCACAAGCCGCAATGAAAACATGGAAGCCTTGAAAGCTTTCCAGCGCCGTTGGATTGAAATCGGTCATGTTCCGATGAAAGTAAAGGATTCTATTAATAAGGAATTCAGAGGTCTCATCGATGGTTTCTTCGATACCATGAGAAAGAACCAAAATGAAGCATCAACCAACGAATACCGTGAGATGATGGCTGGCTTGAAGGAAGATCCGGAAGGCCACGACAAACTGAGAAGGGAACGCACCAACTTGCAGAACAGGATTCAGAAACTGCGCGACGAAATTTCCGTGCTGGAAAACAACATCGGTTTCTTCTCCAACAGCAAGAACTCTGAACTGATGCGTGCCGAATACGAAAAGAAGATCAACAAGGCCAAGAGCGACCTCAAGGTGCTTGAAGCCAAGCTGAAAATCGCTGAAGATTAATAGTTTACATATCATTAACTCAAAAAAAAGCACCTCGAAAGGGGTGCTTTTATTGCTCATTATGAAAGCTAAGTCAAACAAAATCATTCTACTGGCATTGTGCCTTTTGCTATCGCCAGTCTTTTCTTTTGCTCAAATGGTATGGACGGTTGAAAAAGTGCCCAACACACGCTTGCAGAATGACTCAATCCATGTTTCGGACCCTGATGACTTGTTGTCGGACAGTTGCGAAATGCGGATTAACGCAGCCTTGAGTTCCATCCGTGACAAGGCCGATGTGTTTGTCGTAGCTCTCAGTTCGATTGGCGAAACCGAAATCGAGAGATTTGCTGTCGAACTCTTCAACCGTTGGGAAATCGGCGATGCCAAGACCGATAATGGCGTGCTGATGCTGCTTGCCAAGGAACAACGCAAGCTGAAGTTCGAAACCGGCTATGGCGCTGAAACCATATTGACCGATGCACGCTGCCAGCAGATTTTCACCAAAAACATCGTACCTTACTTCAAGGCTGACGACTACGAAGGTGGACTTTGCGCTGGTGTTGCCGAAATTGTGAGCATTTATGATGGCATTATTCCTACGGGATTGGT
>JAZQPN010000270.1:0-17204 GCA_045628585.1 Bacteroidales bacterium
CTTCCTTGCTGAGCGATGGCTAACGTGCAGGTTGCCAACACAATAGCAAGTGTCATTAGTAAATTTTTAAACATACCTTTTAATTTTATGTAATACTACTCTTTAAGTGCATTAAAAGTCGTCAAAATTACAACCTTATTTCCAAGTACGCAAGAAAAATAAGTTTTTCCTGCATTTTTTTCCTGAAAAAATGGTGTATATGCCTTGTAACTTTTTGCAAAATAAACATTTATGAATGCAAAAAAATTGCATTAATGTCATGTTCCAACCTTTTGGCTACACCTTATATTAATAAGAGGCTTTCACGAGAAAAAAGGATTGGAACGGCGGTGATTGCGCATCCTGCGTGCATGGCGGCGGTCCTGACGCATCATTTTCTTCGTTTTCGGCGCCTGGTGCTTATAGTGCGTCGACTGCATTTTCTTGTATTGCTTGCCCGACTGCTTTTCCACTTTCTCCATCTGCCGCTCGGCCTTACGCATTGCCCTATTCGATCTGCAGGAGGCGCACGAACACAACACAGCCAAAAGCGCGCACATACAAACTATTAATCTGACTTTATTCTTCATATCAAGACATTTTGAGGCGACAAACATAATATTTTTCCTCGACAAAGGCACTATTTTGAAGAAAAAAGCGTTTCTTTGCCGTATGAAACAGTCACTAAAATACATATTAATTGCCTTGCTGCCATTACTGAACTGCGGGTGCTACAAGAATCTGGACAATCCTTACATTACCACTTTTGTCGATTTTGAGATAAATCTCAACCAAAACGACTATTACACACTGAATTTCGGAGGGAATTCCATTTATGTAACTGGAGGCGAAAACAGCAACAGCTGGGGCATCATCATTTACAGAATGCCTTACAGCGAACCCGAATTCAGGGCTTACGACCGTTTCCCGCCCAACAATCCATACGCCTGTCAGGACGAAAACGGCAACTACAAGCGTTTATCTACTGACGGAATTTTCGTCATTGACAGCTGTAACAACATCAAATACAACATCTTGAATGGCACCATATTTCAAGGACAAGGAGAATATGAACTAATACAATACAGGTGTCAATACAATGCGGACCGTAATACTTTGCACGTAAGCAATTTTAAATGATTACTGAAACCACTAAAAAAGGCGCGAAACTTGAGTTCCGCGCCTTTTTACATCAATTAATCGAGATTAATACCTATAGATGTCCGATTTATAAGGGCCTTCAACAGGGACACCGATATAGTCGGCTTGCTTTTGCGTCAGCTTGGTCAGCTTCACGCCGATTTTTTCAAGGTGCAGACGGGCGACTTCCTCATCCAGATATTTCGGCAGGCAATACACGTTGACGGCATATTGTCCACGCTTTTGCCACAAATCCATCTGAGCCAGAGTCTGGTTGGTGAACGAGTTGCTCATCACAAAGCTGGCGTGACCCGTTGCACAGCCCAAATTGACCAGGCGCCCCGAAGCCAGCAGGAAAATGCAGTGACCATCCTCAAAGACATACTTGTCGACCTGAGGCTTGATATTAATCTTTTCCTCCAGTTCCTTGGCGTTTTCGAGGCGGCTGACCTGAATTTCGTTATCGAAGTGACCAATGTTGCAAACGATGGCCTGATCCTTCATCTTCAGAATATGTTCAAGGGTGATGACATCGCAGTTGCCGGTTGTGGTAACAAAAATGTTGCCTTCCTTGACAGCTTCTTCCATCGTGGTGACTTCGAAGCCTTCCATAGCAGCCTGCAAAGCGCAAATCGGGTCAATTTCGGTGACCAAAACGCGGGCACCGTAACTCTTCATGGAATGTGAGCAGCCCTTGCCGACTTCGCCATAACCGCAAACCACGACGACCTTACCGGCGATCATCACATCGGTAGCGCGCTTAATGCCATCGGCCAAAGACTCGCGGCAGCCGTACAGGTTGTCGAACTTCGACTTGGTAACGGAATCGTTTACATTGATAGCCGGAACCAGCAGTTCGCCACGCTCCTGCATCTGATAAAGACGATGAACGCCCGTAGTGGTTTCTTCCGAAACGCCTTTCCAACCTGCAACAACCGTATGCCAGAAAGTAGGATTCTCTTTGTAAGTCGCTTTGATGACACTCATCAGAGCGGTTTCTTCTTCGCTTTCCGTAGGAACGTCAAGCAGTTTAGGGTCATTTTCGCAAGCATAGCCCTTATGTATTAATAAGGTAGCATCGCCGCCATCGTCAACGATGAGATCCGGACCGGTTCCATCAGGGAAAGTGATGGCGCGCTTGGTGCACCACCAGTAATCTTCAAGCGTTTCGCCTTTCCATGCAAAAACGGAAGTGCCCGTTTCGGCGATGGCAGCTGCTGCATTATCCTGAGTGGAGAAAATATTGCAACTGCACCAGCGAACGGTTGCGCCCAATTCGACTAAAGTCTCAATCAGGCAAGCTGTCTGAATGGTCATGTGAAGCGAACCCATAATCTTGGCACCCTTCAAAGGCTTTTCCTGACCATATTTCTTGCGCAGCGCCATAAGGCCCGGCATTTCGTGTTCGGAAACTTCGATTTCCTTTCTTCCCCATGCGGCAAGACCCATGTCGGCTACCAGATACGGAAGATCTTTATCTAACAATTTGCTGTTCATTACTTATGTATTAAATTTGTGGCTGCAAAAATAAGAATAAAATTATTACTACCTACGAAATGTTGCTTTTGGCTATAGCTAATGGCTAACGGTTAATAACTAATAACTAGTAGCCAAAAGCCAATTTTTCGTGTTCAGCAATGGAAACAATCGCCACTAAACGTAAAACGCAAATATTCAGTATTTTTATTTTAAATAATTGATATAAAATACGTTATAAAGAATTTGTTGAGAAATGTGTAAATATTGGAAATGGTTTTTCTTGGTGCATTTGACCCGCCGCTATATTTTTGCATCACCTTTTAATCAACAACAACACTCTTTTAAGAATAACTACTTCAGGAAAAGTCCGCGTTGCGGACTTTTTCATTGTTTGCCTCATTATATGAATACACGTTTGGCAAAAGGAAACAACAACATTCATATCATTTTATTCATTTGAAGATAGAAAATGTACTTTTTTTCAAATAGCTCACAAAAATTTCGCACCTTTGCAGCGGAAATGAGAAGTTGGAAGTTGACACCCAACAATTCAGAAGTCCAATTATCAAAAAGTCTAAAATCAAATAGTCAACAAACAAATATCAAATCTTAAATCACAAATACATGAAAAGAGACGAAAAAATCTTTGATCTGATACGTCAAGAAAAAGAACGTCAGATGCATGGTATTGAGCTGATTGCTTCGGAAAACTTTGTCAGCGAACAGGTTTTGGAAGCCATGGGTTCAGTCATGACCAACAAATACGCTGAAGGTTATCCTGGAAAGCGTTACTACGGCGGTTGCCAAATCGTCGACCAAAGCGAACAAATCGCCATCGACCGCGCCTGCGAACTTTTCGCAGCCCGTTTTGCCAACGTGCAGCCTCACTCAGGCGCACAGGCTAACATGGCCGTGATGCAAGCCATCATGCAGCCAGGCGACACCTTCATGGGTCTCGACCTCTCGCACGGCGGCCACCTCTCACACGGCAGCCCAGTCAACGCTTCAGGCATGCTCTACAAGCCAGTGGCTTACCACGTCAGCAAGGAAACCGGCATGGTCGACTACGACGAAATGGAAAAGATCGCCCTGGAATGCAAGCCGAAACTCATCGTGGCTGGTGCATCAGCCTACTCACGCGACTGGGATTTTGAACGCATGCGCGCTATCGCCGACCAGGTTGGCGCTATCCTGATGGCCGACATCTCCCACCCTGCAGGTCTCATCGCCCGCGGTCTGCTGAACGACCCATTGGATTACTGCCACATCATCACCACCACCACACACAAGACCCTCCGTGGACCACGTGGCGGCATGATCCTGATGCGTGAAGACTTCCCAGACCCACAAGGCCGCACTACTCCAAAGGGTGAAGTGAAGATGATGTCAGCACTGATCAACAGTGCCGTGTTCCCAGGCATACAAGGCGGTCCTCTCGAGCACGTCATCGCTTCTAAGGCTGTCGCTTTCGGTGAAGCTCTGTCCGACGAATACTTCCAGTATATCCTCCAAGTCAAGAAGAACGCTTCAGTCATGGCTCAGGCATTCATCGACAAGGGTTACGATGTCATTTCAGGCGGTACCGACAACCACAGCATGCTGATTGACCTCCGCACCAAGTTCCCGGAAGTCACAGGTAAGATGGTCGAAAACACCCTCGTCCTTGCCGACATCACCGTCAACAAGAACATGGTTCCATTCGACAGCCGTTCACCATTCCTCACCTCTGGTCTGCGTATCGGCACACCTGCCATCACCACCCGTGGCCTGAAGGAAGACAAGATGCCTATGATCGTCGAAATGATCGACGACGTCATCAGCGCCATCGATCCAGTCGCCAAGACTGCTCCGGATGCCAAGATCAACGCTGTCAAAGCCGAAGTCAACAAGATGATGAACGAATATCCGCTCTTCGCTTGGTAACTGCAATTGACAGGATATTAAAAAAGAAGAGGATGACCAAAATTGGCCATCCTTTTCTTTTAATCTCAATAAATACTGTTCAATTTATCTTTTGTCGGGTATACCGAATTTGCACCACCAGGTCTGATCATACTTTTCCTTGATAGACTTCTTGACTTGCAAGGTGTGCTTTTTCAGCACTTCCATTGCTGCATGGGCTTCTTCGCTCTTCTTGCGGGCTTCTTCCTGCATCTTGTCGAGTTCGGCTGACAAGGCTTCCAAACGCTTGCAGTCTTCTTCCATCTTCAATAAAATAGATTCGCTGGCACCAGATTCCCTTCCAAGACGCTGGTTCCTTTTCACACCTGTGAGGATTAACTTTGACTTTTCGAGTTGGTCTTTAAAAATTTGATACATGACTTAAAATTTGGAGGTGCAAAGGTACAAAATTCAGTTTATTTTCACTCAAAAATAGTATCCTTTTTCTTGTCGTTTGAAACCATTGCGTCAAATTTGCCAATCTTTTGATTCTAAATACTATACAGCACAACATTCGCATGATAATCCTATTTTAAGATGGTTAACTTTATGTTTTTCACGCTCAACCATCGACTTAGCGCAAGAAAAAGCCATTTGCAAGCAGTTCTTTAGGTTGCGAAAAAACGACGACAAGCTTTCAGCATTTCAGAAATCCAGTCAATTTGTCAAGAACAATGTAGACACAAATATCCTACATTAAGAACGTTGCCCCAAAAAACACGGTCAGAAAAAAAGTATTGCGAACCTGTTTTGGAAGCAAAGAATCGAATTGATGTGTTTCAAGATTGTTTTTTATGGTTTTTAAATCCATGGCAAACAAAGGGAAAAGCAGCCAGAACAAATGCGTGTAAAATGCACAATGCCTGATGATTAAAAACACTGAAAGGCAAATGAATCCGCCAGCAATAAGAAAAGTGTGATAAGCAAAGGCCTTTTTCAATCCGATTTTGACGACCAGACTGTTTTTCCCGCTTGCCTTGTCGCTTTCATAATCGCGCATGTTGTTGATATTCAATACAGCATTCGACATGAACCCCATGGCACTTGCCGGCAATAAAACAGAAAAATCAAGATTTTTTGTGGCCAAATAATAAGTTCCTGCCACGGCAATCCAACCAAAGAAAATGAAGCAGAAAAGGTCGCCCAAGCCCTGGTAACCGTAAGGATGTTTTCCCAAAGTATAGAACAAGGCTGCCAAAATCGCAGCCACGCCGAGTGCAGCAAAAACGGCTAATTCATTCCAGGAAGAACTCTTTATAAAACTGAAAAACAGCAATATGCATCCTGAAATCGCACATAATAATCCGGTCAATGCAATGCCAATCTGCATCTCGCGTTTCGTGATGTTGCCGCTTTGCATTTCGCGTTTCGGCCCGATGCGCTGCGCATTGTCGATTCCTTTTGTATAATCGCCGAAATCGTTGGCCAAATTCGACAAAATTTGCAGCACGACGGCGGTGATGGCAGCAAAAATCAGGACAGACGGATAACAGATTTTCTCTTTCAAAGCAAGGAAACTGCCCATCAAAACGCCTGAAAAAGAGAGCAGCACCGTCCGCGGACGGGCTGCTCTTATCCATGATTTAACTGATGCCATGATTTATCTCCTTCTTCCTCCGCCACGGCGACGTGGTGAGTAGAAATCATCGTCGTTGTTGCGGGCTGCGCCACGGCGACCTCTGCCCGATTCTTTCGATGCACTTCTCGATGAGGACTTCGACGACTTTGAAGAACTTGATGCTGAACTCTTTGAACTGTTTTTCTTGGCACCAAAACCTCTTTCGGCATTGCGTTTCTTGCGGCTTGGACGTTCGTCATCGTCGTCAAAGAAATCGATGTGGTTTTTCATGGCAAACCATTCGTCATCGGGAATCCATTCGCGGCCATCGCGTGAGCGTTCCACTTTTATTTTCGGTTCGTCTTCCGACTTTCTCTTTTTCGATTTCTTTTCCCACATGTTGTCTTCCGACGGTTTTTCGCGGCGGCTTTCGCGTTCCTTGCGTTCCGGCTTGTCCTCACGCTCGGCACGGCTGCTGCGCTCGCTTCTTTCTTTGCGTTCGCCCCTGCCGCCACGTTCCTTGCGTTCGCTCTTGCCGCCTTTTTCGCGTTCCTCTCTTGGAGGCTGTTCCTTAGCAACTTCAACCACAATGCCTTTCGGGTTGTTGTGCGGATCAGCGAAACATTCCAAAATCATAGGGATGGCTGCTTCCTCGACATCAACGAATGAGTAATCGTCGAACAAATCGATACGTCCAATGCGAATGTCGCGTGTGTGAGTGACATCGTTGATTTTGCCAATGATTTTCTGTGGCAGGATGTGGTCGTTTTTGCCGAGACCGTAATAAAGGCGTTTCAGGCCTTCGTCGCGGTTTGCATTTTCTTTTCTGCGTTCCTTGCGGTCGCGTTTTTCGTCTTTTTCGTCCACATTCAGGTCGATGGCGTTCTTGTAATAATCCAGGAAACGGTTGAAATTCAGCGCTACCATTCTGGTAATCAGTTCTTCACGCGTCATCCATTCGAGTTTGCGGAAAATGACTGGCAGGTAATCGTCAATGTCTTCGCGGTTGATGTCGACGTGCTCAATGCGGTCGATGTGGTTGAAAAGCTGCTTTTCACAGACCTCTTTTCCGGTAGGAATGGTGGCTCTTTCAATTGGTCGGTCGATGATTTTTTCTATTTTCTTGATTTTGCTCTTTTCGCGCAAGTTAATCAGACTGAGGCAGATACCGCGTTTGTCGGCACGGCCTGTACGACCGCTGCGGTGAACGTAAGTCTCAATGTCATCAGGGAGGTTGTAATTAATAATATGTGTCAGGTCGCTGACATCGATGCCGCGTGCAGCGACATCAGTGGCGATGAGCAGCTGCAGGCTCTTTTTGCGGAAATGATCCATCACGTTGTCGCGCATGCCTTGCGACAAATCGCCATGCAAAGCGGCGGCATTGTAACCGTCCTGAATCAGGTTGTCGGCAATTTCCTGCGTCTCTAACTTGGTGCGGCAGAACACGATACCATAAATCGAAGGCGTGTAGTCGATGATGCGCTTCAGCACCGAATAACGGTCTTTGGCGGCCATCATGTAATACTTGTGGTCGACGTTGGCAGTGCCCGAATTGCGGCTGCCGACAGCAACCTTCACAGGATCAGTCATGTATTTGTTGAGAATGGCCTCGACTTCCTGTGGCATGGTGGCAGAGAACAGCATGGTGTTACGTTCCTTGGGCATGTATTCCAGAATGTCGTCGACTTCTTCCTGAAAGCCCATGTTGAGCATTTCGTCGGCTTCATCGAGAATCAGGGTCTTTACATTGCTAAAATCCACACGGTTACGGCGAATCATATCGCGCAAACGGCCAGGCGTAGCAACGATAATCTGAGGTTTTTTGGCTAAGTCTTTGAATTGAAGTTCAATGCTTGCACCACCATAAACTGGCACAATCAGGATTTCTGGAATGTACTTGGCATAATTGCGTAAGTCCTTGGTAATCTGCATACAAAGTTCACGCGTCGGACATAAAATCAAGGCTTGGACACAACGTTGTGTCGCATCGATTTTGTTCAGCAGCGGCAAACCGAAAGCAGCCGTCTTACCAGTACCCGTCTGTGCAAGACCCACAAAGTCAATATCTTGCTCCAACAATACAGGAATCGATTGTTCCTGGATCGGCATAGGATTTTCAAACCCCAGCTCCTTTATAGCCTTCAACAGAGCGGGATTCAATCCAAAATCTGTAAATTGTGACATGAAATAATGTTTGTTGTTGATAAATAAAGCAGCAAAAGTAGTAAAAATTAGCGAATTACGAAGTTTTTATTTCCGATTTGACAAAAATGTCGTTTTCAATATCTCAAAATCCTTATCTTTGCTCCCCAATGAAAAACGGAATTTCCGCCATATTGTTTTCGCTACTATTTTTGGTTTCCTTTAGTTTTTGCAAGGGAAAACACGCTGATAATGAGACGATAAATCCATTGGTTTCTATAAATATTGACAGCATTTTCACCGATTTGGGAACAACAGACTTAGCCCAAAAGCATAAAACTGCCGATGCTTTTTTCACCAATTTGGCTAAGTCGGGAATGAACGCCGTGGCACTATATGCCGAACAGGGACAAGTAGTTTACAAAAAGGCTTTCGGTTTTCGCGACCTCAACAAGCGGCATCCCGATTCGTTGCGTGTTGACGACCAATTCCAACTTTCTTCCGATTCGAAAATGTTTACTGCTGAGGCAGTTATGATTTTATTTGCCCAAGGAAAACTGGATTACGATGCCGATGTGCGCACTTATATTCATGAATTTCCCTACGAAGGAATTACAGTTCGTCATTTGCTGAACCACCGCTCGGGCTTGCCACGCTATGACTCAATGGCCGACGAGTTTTGGCCCGATCGCACCAAACCTTTTTCTAATGAAGAAATGATAAGAATGCTTGCCAAGCGAAAGCCTGAAAGATATGCTGCTCCTGATGTGACTTTCTTTTACAACAACATCAATTACGCTTTGTTAGCTTCTGTCGTTGAGCGAGTTTCGGGACAACATTTCGAGGATTTCATGCGCGAGAACATTTTCGAACCGCTTGGCATGAACCGTTCATTCATTTATTCCATGCGTAACGATTCCGTGGTTTCGCTTTACATGGATTGCGAGGCCCACGGCCACGACTTGTACAAAAGCGGTCCCGTGAAATCGCAAAACGATTATCTGAACGGCGTGATGGGCGACAAAATCATGTTTTCGACGGTCGACGACATTTACAAGTTCATGATGGCTTTGGATTGCAATCTGCTTTTGCCAGATAGCGTTCAGTGCGAGGCATTTAATCCCGGTTCGAAGGAATGGAAACGTAACGAAAACTACGGTTTCGGCTGGCGCATGAGCAAAGAACATCCCGACATGTTCTTCCATTACGGCTGGTGGAAAGGCTATCGCAGCGCCGTCATCCGCAATGTGGCACAAAACCGCGTGCTGATTATCTTAGGCAACACGACTTACAACTTCCCTTCCGAAGCCATTTGGAATTTCATCGGCGATTCTTCGTGCTGCCTGCCTGAATCAGAATGGAACCCTTCGGTGGTGCGTTGGGATTTTGAGCAAGCAAAAGCCAAGAAATAAAGGCAATAATATACTTATACCTAGAATGAAAAGATGTAAGCTGAAAAAAACCGAAATGCAGGTTTGAATCGAGTGGTTGCGAGATTTATAGGCGGACAGAGAAAAGTTTCATGGGTTTTGAATGTTCTGGCTATAAAAAGGTAAGCCGTATTGTAGGTGAGCAAAATTAGTTTACATATTAGTTCGGTGCTTCGACATTGTCACACCCTTGGAGAAGGGTGTCAGCAACCTGATTTGCAGCTCATTGAGCCTGTCGAAATGAGAAGATACTTTTGCAGTTTAATTATGAATAGTTACTTACCAATAAATAAGCCTTTCCCCGACTGGGGAAAGGCAAAAATGAAGCAACTCAATTTATTTTTATGCTCTTTCTTAATCTTTAATTACAAGTTTGAAACCTACGCCATGAACGTTTTGCAGTTCAACTTTAGGGTCTTCCTTGAAATACTTGCGCAGTTTGGTAATGTAGACGTCCATTGAACGGGCGTTTTCCTGCGACACTTCGTTCCAAATCTTGCTCAAAGCGATAGGACGTTCCAGTGTCTTTCCCATGTTTTCGCAAAGGAGCAACAGTAAATCCGATTCTTTTGAGGTGAGCTTGATGTCCTGTTGGTAATTTGACAGAGAATGGCGTGCTGCATCAAATGTGAAACTGCCGAGGGCAAAAGTGGTTTGCGACCCGGCCGACGCAACCGAACGGTTGTAAACGGCTCTGACACGCATCAGCAGCTCGTCCATGCTGAACGGCTTGGTAATGTAGTCGTCGGCTCCGATTTCGAAACCATTCAGAATGTCCTCCTGCATAGTTTTGGCTGTCAGGAAAATGATTGGAATTCGCGGATTGATTTCCTTCACTTTTTTTGCCAAAGTAAAGCCATCCATAATGGGCATCATAATGTCAAAAATGCAGAAATCAAATTTACCAACCTTAAAAGCATCAAAAGCCATTTCGCCATTTGTGCATAAAGTAGCAGGATATCCCTTTGCATCGAGATATGCCTTTAAAATCATGCCGAGATTCTTGTCGTCTTCGGCTAATAAAATATTTATTCGTGACATAAGAAACAAACCTTACTATCAGTTAAAAAATACGATAAACTCAACTCGAATAGCTTTTAAACAGCTATCTTTCAATTTGACTGCAAAGATAGGTTTTTTTCTTTTATAATTGCAATAAAAATTAATTTTTCAAGGGTAAAGTCAGTATAAAAGTTGATCCATGGTGAAATACGCTTTTCACTTCAACGCTTCCATGGTGAAATTCCGCGACATGCTGCACGTAATTCAGGCCCAAGCCATGACCTTGCACATTATAGATGTTACCCGTATCAACACGATAGAACTCATCGAAAATCTTCTTCTGCTCTGCTTTGCGCAGGCCGATGCCGTTGTCTTTTACGCTGATTACAATCGAACCGTCAGTGTTTTCCGTGCTTATGGTCACTATCGGTTCCTTCCCGCCATATTTCAAGGCGTTATCAATCAGGTTGGAAATGGCGTTTCCGATGTGGATTTTGTCACCGACAATCACATCGTTTGCGGCATTGAGCTGCAAGATTATCACTCCGTTTTTTTCTTTGGCAGGCAGTTCGTGCATTCTGGCTACATTTTCAATCACCTTATTAATGCTGATGTCTTCCGGATTTGGAATATTCTTTTCGCCTATGCGGACCAGGTTAAGCACTTCCTCCACCAGTTGCTTGATGCGGTTGTTTTCTTCCGAAATGACATTCAGGTAGGTTGAAGTCATGGCTTGATCCATTTGGATTGAATCGTCCTGCAAAGCTTGGCATGCAAGGCTGATTGTGGCTACAGGTGTCTTGATTTCGTGTGTCATGCTGTTCACGAAATTGGTTTTCAGTTTACTGACTTCATCTTGTTGGCGGATGATGGAAATGGTGGAAATGAAGCAAAACAGAACTATGAACAAAATGAAAAACAGGTAGAAATGATAGGAAAAATTATGAAGCCACAGTTTCAGGTTGATTTTCGGGAAAAACAGCACGAACTCATCGAGACGTTTGCTGCCATCCGATTTTAGCGAAAAGATTCTGTGACGTATGGTCGATTTTTCCAAATCCTGCAGGTGTTCTTCCGACGTTGTGTATATGAAGTCGTTGGAACCGTAGGAGTAAATCCCGATTTCGAATGGATATGAAACGCCTTCCGTTGCCAGGCACGTCCTGATGATGCTGTCGATGGCCGCAAAACCCAAATCCAGATAATCGAATTCGATATTCATGGCTTTCACCTGGGTGTGCATATTGATGAAATCGGCCACCGTGTAGCTTTCCCATTTTTCCATTTTCAATTCGTCGGCAAACTCGACAATGATAGAGGTTGAATCTACGAGTTCCATTTCCTCGTCTTTCAATTGCGGATTTTCAAGCTTGATTAAGTCAAAAGTCTTGTAGTTGATGTTGGATGAAGCACGATGCAGGGCTGTTTCGACTTTTGACATAAAAAGCGTTCTTTGGTTGTCAATGTTGACCTGAAGAAAATCCAGTTGACTGAAAATCAATGCAATCCAGACAACAACCATCAAAACAACGATGTATCGGATTTTATTTGGCGTCTTACTTTTCATGTTTCAAAAGTAAGACTTTTTTCCATCAACAGGCGAAAAACATCAATAAAAATAAATTTTTTCAGTTTTTTGTTGCATGTAATTGAAAAATACCTACTTTTGCAGCGGTTCTTATCATAATAACCTCATGGCTGAGCAATCAGCTGTGAAATAAAAGGTTTCATAAATTTTGGTTTTTGGTTCTTGAAAATCCCGGCACCCGCTGGGATTTTCTTGTTGTGGGCAATTGGAAAAACACGATGCCAACTTTCAGAACCATTAGAATGTATTGATTAACGATTGGAACGTAAAGACATACGGCCATGCGTCTCTACATGCTAAAAATCTGTGCCATGCAAAAACCAATTTTAAATCGAAACAAATTCTTTGTACATTTGCAGCAATTATTAAACACGATTACAATGAAATTAGAATTATCTCACCTCGAACCGTTCCTTGGAAAGGACGCGATTCTGTCGGCTGAAACGAAAATTGCGGCCACCTACAATACCATTTACAACAAGACCGGCGAAGGCAACGATTTCCTTGGTTGGGTCAATTTGCCTTCGGAAATCAGCGAAGATTTGATTTCCGACATTGAAAACACAGCAAAATCATTGCGTGCCAAATCTGACATTTTTGTCGTCATCGGCATTGGCGGCTCCTATCTTGGCGCCCGTGCCGTAATTGAGGCCTTGTCGAATCATTTTGCGCCTTTGGCCGACAAAAAGCCACTGATTGTTTACGCTGGGCACAACATGAGCGAGGATTATCTCAGCGAACTGATCGAGGTTCTCGACAAAAAGGATTATTCCTTGGCCGTGATTTCGAAATCGGGCACGACGACCGAACCAGCCATTGCTTTCCGCATCCTGAAACAACACATTATCAATAAATATGGCGAAAAGGAAGCCGCTTCGCGCATCATCGCCATCACCGACAAGGCAAAAGGCGCCTTGAAACAGCTGGCCAATGTGAAAGGCTACAAGACTTACGTCGTCCCTGATGATGTGGGCGGCCGTTTCTCGGTTCTCACGCCTGTCGGTTTGCTGCCAATCGCCGTGGCCGGCATCGACATCCGCCAATTGATAAAAGGTGCGGTGGAAATGGAAAAGATGTGCAAGGCCTATCCAACCTTGAACGGCAATCCCGTTTCAGAGTATGCTGTGGTGCGTCAGGCCTTGTACGATATGGGCAAGACCAACGAAATCATGGTCAACTATGAGCCGCGTCTGGTTTATTTTTCCGAATGGTGGAAGCAGCTGTTTGGCGAAAGTCACGGCAAGGATGGCAAGGGCATTTTCCCTGCATCTGTCACATTTTCAACAGATTTACACTCCATGGGCCAATATATTCAGGACGGTTTGCGCAATATTTTTGAAACGGTCATTTCGGTTGAAAACTCCAACCGCGAATTGCGCATTCCTGATGAAGCCGAGGATTTGGACCAACTGAATTACATTGCCGGCAAACGCATTTCCGAAGTCAATCACAAGGCTGAATTGGGAACGATTCTGGCTCATGTTGATGGCGGCGTACCGAACATCCGCATCATCATTCCTGAGATTTCGGCCAAAGTGCTTGGCGAATTGATTTATTTCTTCGAAATGTCGTGCGCTTTGAGCGGTTACACTTTGGGTGTGAATCCTTTCAATCAGCCTGGCGTTGAGGCTTATAAGAAAAACATGTTCGCCTTGTTGGGCAAAAAAGGTTACGAATCGCAGACTGAGGCTTTGAAGAAGCGTTTGGAACTGTAATGGAGTGACCCTGATTTTACGACAAAAAAAAGCTCTAAGCCGAATGCAAAATCTTTGCTGGCTTAGAGCTTTTTTATTTGCGTATTGTGTTTGGCGCTACGTCTCTACAACAGTCATTTCTTAGGCTTCAATTCCTCGAAAATCATGCCGCGGAGGTTCTCAATTGGGACGCGCACCTGATTCATCGTGTCGCGGTCGCGCACGGTGACAGTGTTGTCTTCCAAGGTCTGGTTGTCGACGGTGACGCACATCGGCGTACCGATGGCATCCTGACGGCGGTAGCGTTTGCCGATGGAATCCTTTTCCTCGTATTGGCACATGAAATCGTATTTCAGCGAATCAATGATTTCGCGGGCCTTTTCCGGCAGACCGTCTTTCTTCACCAATGGCAGAACTGCCACCTTGTAAGGAGCCAGAATTGCCGGCAGTTTCAGTACAACGCGCTCGGTACCGTCTTCCAGTTTTTCCTCGGTGTAAGCATGGCTCAACATGGCAAGGAACATGCGGTCGAGGCCGATGGAAGTTTCGATGACGTAAGGCGTATAGCTTTCGTTGGTGTCAGGATCGAAATACTGCAACTTCTTGCCTGAATATTTGGCGTGGGCCGAAAGGTCGAAATCGGTGCGGCTGTGGATGCCTTCCAGTTCCTTGAAACCGAATGGGAAATCGAATTCGATGTCGGTAGCGGCATTGGCATAGTGAGCCAGTTTCTCATGATCGTGGAAACGGTATTTTTCAGCTGGCAGACCTAATGAAAGGTGCCAGTTGAGGCGTTCCTGCTTCCATTGCTTGAACCATTCCAATTCGGTGCCAGGGCGAACGAAGAACTGCATTTCCATCTGTTCAAATTCGCGCATGCGGAAAATGAACTGACGGGCCACGATTTCGTTACGGAAAGCCTTACCGGTCTGGGCAATGCCAAACGGAATCTTCATGCGGCCAGTCTTCTGAACATTCAGATAGTTTACGAAAATGCCTTGAGCCGTTTCAGGACGCAGATAAATGGTGTCAGCGCCATCGGCCACCGAACCCATTTGGGTTGAGAACATCAGGTTGAACTGACGCACATCAGTCCAGTTGCGGGTGCCTGAAATTGGGCAAACAATTTCAAGGTCAAGAATCAATTGCTTGATGGCTTCGAGGTCATTGGCCTCCATAGCGCCATACAGACGATGGCTGATTTCCTCAATCTTGGCCTTGTATTCCAACACGCGTGGATTGGTGCTGACAAACTGTTCCTCATTAAAGGCATCGCCGAAACGCTTTCTTGCCTTTTCAACTTCCTTGTTGATTTTTTCCTCAATCTTAGCCATGTAATCTTCCACCAAGACATCGGCACGGTAGCGTTTCTTCGAGTCGCGGTTGTCGATGAGCGGGTCGTTGAAAGCATCCAAGTGGCCCGAAGCCTTCCAAGTGGTCGGGTGCATGAAGATTGAAGCATCGATGCCGACGATGTTTTCGTGCATCTGAACCATGGCTTTCCACCAGTATTCACGGATGTTTTTCTTCAGTTCGACACCGTTCTGGCCATAATCGTAAACAGCCGAAAGGCCGTCGTAAATTTCACTCGACTGGAAAATGAAACCGTATTCCTTAGCGTGTGAAGTTATCTTTTTGAAAAATTCTTCTTGATTCATATAGGGTAGTTATTTAAGATTCAATGATTTAAGAATTTAAAGATTCAATGATTTAAAAATTTAAAGATTTAAAATTCGAACTTGCGAAATCAATTTGTCTAATTGTCCATTTGTTTAATAAGATTCCCGCCTTCGCGGGAATGACGGTCTCAAAAAAAGACCGTCAAAAGACTAATCATCCAAAAGTCAAATTGTCTAATTGTCCACAAGTCCAAATGTCTAATTATCACCAAGTCAAATGATTAACATCGCATCGCCGTAGGTGAAGAAACGGTATTTTTCGTTCACGGCTTCCTTGTAGGCCTTCATCAGCAAATCGTAACCTGCAAAGGCGGCCACTTCCATCATCATTGGTGATTTTGGCAGATGGAAATTGGTAATCATGCAGTTAGCGACCGAGAAAGTGTAAGGCGGGAATATGAAACGGTTGGTCCAGCCGCTGAAAGGCTTGATTTTTCCGCCGATAGTGGCAGCCGTTTCCAAAGCCTTCAACGAGGTTGTGCCCACGGCAAACACATTGTTGTGGCGTTGGTTGGCCTCGTTGACCAAGTCGCAGCAATTCTGGTCGATATACATTTCCTCCGAGTCGGGTTTGTGCTTGGTGAGGTCTTCCACTTCAATGTCGCGGAAATTGCCCATGCCGGGATGCAAGGTGAGCTCGGCAAACGACGCACCGATGATTTCCAAGCGTTTCATCAGAATCTTGCTGAAATGCAGACCTGCAGTCGGAGCCGAAACAGCGCCTTCGATCTTGGCATAAATGGTCTGGAAATCTTCAGCATCTTCAGGGGTTTCATCGCGGTTGATTTCCTTTGGAATAGGCGTGTGGCCTAATGAAAACAAGGTCTTCTTGAACTCGTCATACGAACCATCGAAAAGGAAACGCAAAGTGCGGCCACGCGATGTGGTGTTGTCGATGACTTCGGCCACCAGTTCATCGCCTTCTCCGAAATAAAGCTTGTTGCCGATACGGATTTTGCGTGCCGGGTCGACGAGCACATCCCAAAGGCGGCTCTCATGATTCAGTTCGCGGAGCAACAGAACCTCGATTTTTGCGCCGGTCTTTTCCTTTTCGCCATAAAGCTTGGCAGGAAAAACCTTGGTGTTATTTATGACAAACACGTCGCCGTCCTTCGTGTAATCGACAAGATCCTTAAACACACGGTGCTCAATTTTTCCTGTCCTACGGTCAACGACCATCAAACGGGCTTCGTCACGATTTGCCGTTGGATGCAAAGCGATAAGCTCGCCTGGCAAATTGAATTTGAATTGTGATAATTTCATCCTTTTATATTAAAATATTCGATTGTATCTTCTATAAATTTGCAAATATACTACAAAATGAAAATTTTGTCAAGTTTTTTTGATAATTAATTGAGTATCAATTGGTAATCATTCGACAACCAATAACGGTACAAAGAATTACATTTTACAGAATCTGTCGCAGCCAAAAAAAGAGAGGCCGGCCCGAAGGCCAGCCTCTCCGTAAGGAAACCTGTGTCTCCTATTCTTATTCGAGGATGATGTTGCGCGTTGCAACGCCATTGGCTGTCACAACCTTCACCACATACACGCCTGCTGCGTTGCGGC
>JAZQPN010000271.1:0-11953 GCA_045628585.1 Bacteroidales bacterium
TCCGTTGCGGAATCGGTTTCATTAGGAGCCTTGACGGCATTGTTGCAGCTTGCCATTCCAAGCAGCATGGCGCACAGCGCCAGAAGAAAGGTTTTTCTATTTGTTTTCATAATCTGAATTTTATTACGGATGCAAAGATAAATCGAAAATTCTATAGATATGTATTGGTTTTGAAAAATAGTTATCAACAGGGCAAACTAACAAAAACAATAAAAACAAGGCATTTAGACCCAAATAGAGATTCCCGCCCTGCGGTCGGGAAATCGAAGATTCATCGACACGAAGTGAGATAATGGATGCCGTGGATTAATAGAACAAGCGGCGGCGACCTGTTATAGTGCTTAGTGTGAACTTCACCTGCCGCCGCCCTTATAATACCCCCCACGATTTCCATTCCCGACGCTTGCGGCGGGAATCTAAAACTGCTAATACAGCTTGATTTATACCATTATTGATATGATAAACCATTATGGGTCAAAAAGTATATGATTGCCTATTTTTAATAAGTCCTGACCATAAGGTCCTGATCGTTTTCCTTGTATTCCAACATGTTGGCAGCCAGATTGTCAGCCGACTGCACTAATGAGCAAAGCGGGCAAATCTCCTTGGCGGCGTTGTAGTTGCCCTTGATGTCGGGGCTTTGGAATGGCAAATCCCAAGCACTCATGTGCCAGCGCATGGCCATGATTTCCTCATCGCTTAAGTCGAAGCCCATCCTCAGCACGACGATGACCGACTTCTCGCCATGGCCAAGCGGAAAACTGCTGTAATCCACCTCGTAGCCGTCGTAATCCTCCCACACGCCATAGACGTTCTTGCGTTTCTTCACCGCTTTCTTGTAGATGTCGGCCTTGCACACATCATGCAGCAGCGATGCAATGATGACGCTGTCTTCCGGAAGGTGAGGCTCGATTTCGGGTTTCATCTCAATCATCTGCTTGCGCAGCATGAGCGCCACCCTGCACACATTGAGAGAATGTTCGGCCAGTCCGCCGGCCTCGTTGAGATGGAACTTGGTTGAAGCAGGAGCCTCAAAGAACCCCAGTTCCTCCAATCCATCAATGACATCTTCGATGTATTCGCGTTTGGTTGATTTCAACAACCTGACGATTTCGTCTTTGATTTGAGTGTTTGTCATAAGATTTGATTATTAGTGTTTTAGATTAAAAAATTCATAATGGTAGTGTTTCAAACAGTATGTCCAAAGTCTGTTAGTTTCTGAGAATTGGATTGAGTTGGCCAACCTTTTTTGCGGCAGCGATAAGACATACTTTGGGAGACAGTATCTATCTTTGTATTTCCGGGTTTTTCTTAATCTTTACACACTTCCAACCCCAATCATCTTTGTTTTTATTATATCCATAAACGGCTATTCCAGAAATTGTTTCTCCTATTATAGGTTTCTTCTTTTCAAGGAGTGACATCGGAATATAATATGAGTCATTCTGAACGTTGATGAAAAATGCTGTTTGACTGTTGTTTGAAGATACCACGCCTTCAACTTTCTTATAATAGTCAGTGTCTTCAAAATCCATCATTATTCTTGCAGAAAAGACATCCATGCGACCGTCCGATGAAACTTCACTTACACGGATATTCAACACATCACCTACATGGATGTTCGACAACAATTTGTCATATTTGAAAAATCCTTCCTTCTTTATACCATATAGCACAGTTGCCATCTTTTTGTCTCTATTGACAAATGTTACGACAGCATTTCTTTCTGGTATATCGCCAAATAGAATTTCATTTGTGATTGACACATAATCAATGTCGCAAAATGGTTCTTTTTCCGATTCTTTTTTCCACTGCGAATTAAATCTTTTCTTTATTTCAGATGCTAATGGAGCAATTGGCGCGCCTTGCAGTTCTTTACCATGAAGATACCTGTCAAAATAAAGTTTTGCATTTGCATACTCTTTTCTCCTGATAAATTCACTCGTTAGTATAAAATATACATTCACAAGAAATTGTTCTTCTGTTTGGCAATTGACAGCTCTCAATAAACAAGCCAAGTACTTGTCCTTATCTTCCTTTTGTGTATCAGCTAGTAATTGCCATACCCAGAAATCATTCCTTTTCTTTCTAGCAAATGGTAATAGAACATCAAATACAGCTTTCTTGTCGCTATTTGTTGAAATCATCAATTTTCCAACATAATAACTTGGATAAAGCATTTCAGGATGTTTTTCCGATAATTCTTGAAGTTTAGGAATAAACTCCATAATGGCATTTTTGTTTTTGCCCGCAATCAGATGCTTAGCGTATGCAAGATATGCTCCTTCGACCAAAGAGATTGGCATTTTCCTGCCATTAGACAACACGTCGCATTTGTAGTCTTCTTCCCGAAAGTTGTCAAAATTCCACCAATCACAAAATGCATTGAAATTATTCCAGTCTTCCTTGAATTTATAAAACGCCTTGAACAATATAGAATATTGTTCGCTAGGAATTTCAGGATGCAGCATTTTTGCCAGTTCAAACATTTCATCACAAAATGTTGTAACTTGATTTTTGGGGACAACTGCATTAATAAACAATTTCATAAAACGCCAACACAACGTGTTGTTTAGAAAAGTTTCTTTTGTATTCGACAAGATATCCAATTCAATAAGTTTGGAAAAATAGTCCTTGAATGTTTCAACATCACCTGCTTCTGATGCCTTTTTACAGTAAGCATCATATACCCAAGCCAGATTACGTTTTGTCCATTCGTTATCTGGATTCATCTCAAATTCGCTAATGGCCATTGCCAAAGCTTCTTCCAGTTTTCCTTGGTCTCTTAAATTTTTGATTTCTGTTCCTGACATGATTATTGTAGTTTTGATATTAGTCGTTTTAATTTTTCGTCTTGTTCACCTAATTCAGATTTAGGAATCGCTGTGCTAAATGCATCATTATTTTTGAAATAGAATTGAATGTAAGCAAATGTCGCATCGGTAATTAAATAATACATTACGTAAAACTTTTCTTTACATTCGATAATATTTGAGATAGTGATTCCTAATTCGTTACAATTGGATACAACTCGCTGATAAAGTTCTTTAAAGTTTTCCGATGAAGGTTTATACTTGATAACGTCTATTGGTAAAATCGCTTTTTCAATTATTTGGCATAAATGGTCTTCGGCGGAACCGTCATTCTTTATTGGAAAATGTTTGAAAACTCCGGCCTTATCATGATAAACTTGTAAAGTTATCTTTTGTGTTTCATTATAAAGGAAATCGTAATTTTCTCGGTATTCTTCTGAACGGACACCAACAAGTTTATATTCAGTATCTTTAATTGCATCAATAATGCTAGCACATTTTAACCGGACTCCCACTATTACCGATGAAGAATGGAAAGGTGTTTCAACACAAATATTGGGATTATAAAAATCAACTGGAACATTTCCGATTTTTACGATTGGGGAGAATTTTAATTTTGAACATGCAGTAATATGTGGTGCATTTATTATATATAGCTTCTTTTTTGCTCGAGTTGTGGCAGTATAACACCAACGTAACATAGAGTCAGACAATCCACACTGATAATAGTAATTGACAAACACCTTGTCCCACTCACCACCTTGAGCCTTATGACATGTGATAGCATATCCATATTTCACTTTGAGAGCGTTAAAATACAGATCGTTTTTCAATGCCATCTTGAATTCCTCACTGCCATCTTTAAGTTTTGGGTGTCTCATGCAAAAATCAATATACAAGGCTCTTTGTTGAGCAGCTGTCAAATCACCTTCTTTTGAATTCAATTGTGATTCCAAAATCATACATTCAATTGACTTGTCATCGTCTGGGAAAAGCAATTCGATTCTACGAAATGCCAAATCGACATGCGTCCTTTTGCCATTGATTGAAACAGGAATGTTGGAATGATATTCCACTGAACCAGTTGAAACAACCTTGGCCATATCACCATTCAAGATGGTTCTACTAAAAGTGTGATAATTGTTATTGTTGATGAGCAAGATGTCGCCAGGTTGAATTTCCTTCTTCTCTCCATACAGTCTTTCTCTTACGGCAGCATTCATTTGATAACACTGCACGTTTGAGAAATTCACAATGACTCCATTACCAACTTCAGGAATCGGATATAATTCCAGATATTTGTCTATAACATTTGTAATGGCAAGCTCTTCTACATCAATGCCGTTTTTCTCAATCACAAATCTATTTCGGTTGGTTACAGGTTGTTCCAACAAGCCTCTAATATCAGATGCAACATTTAAAATGCCGCTTCCTTCAGACTGGCGCATTACTTCCGTCAAGGTTGCTGTTTCAACTTTATAACCTCTTTCTATGAAATAAGATTCGTCTAACGCCCATGAATGGTTATCAGTGACTGGAGGCAATTGGGCATCATCACCAACAAAGATAAGTTTTTTAGTTCCTTCATTATTGGCAAATTCAAGCAAATCAGACAACAACTTTCCCGAACCAAATGTAAAAAACTCACCTATGACTTTCTTGTCCGAAATCATAGAACTCTCATCAACAATCACTACTTGGCATTGCTCATTTCCTTTTCCTCCAATGGATTCTCGTACAGGGAAAATGTATCGAAAAGATTTCTTGGAAACGTCATCCGAATCTACCTCAATACACTTCAAGTCATTGTAATTGTAGATGCCTTTATGGATTGTAATACCTTTTCCCATCTTATCGCGCAAGACCTTAGCAGCTCTGCCGGTTGGTGCCATTACCATGTTTGGAATATGATTTTCGTCAAGATACTCCACCAGACGTTTAATCATAGTCGTCTTACCTGTTCCGGCATAGCCTTTTAGGATGAAGACATCACCAATAGGGTGTTCAACGAACGAGGTAAGTTTGTTAAAGATTTGTTGTTGGAAGAGGGATGATGGCATAGTTATTTTTGTTTATGAGTATTTATTTCTATTACATTGCCAAATTTTTCTCTTAGCAATGATTTGTTTTCTTCGTCACTTCGTTCAGGAAACGCATCGCTTAATGGCCGCCAATTGAAGTTTTTATCGTCAAAAAAATACAACATAAAATCAATAATTTGATGAATCTCATAGATTTTAACCACCTCTTTCTTTGGGTGAGCTGCTTTATCGTTTCTAACTTTATAGATGTCTGTCCAATTCATTACAGCAGAAGTGTTTTTGCCAAACTTATAAATCAAAAGAGCTGATACACGATAGTTGGTTTCGATAAATCTGCAATAATACTTTTCTTCTTGAAAAGTAAAATGTGAATTGAAGCTTATTTTTGAATCGTATTCATAGTTTTTTTTCTCTATTTGTTTTTTATTCTTCAAAACACGATACCTATCCTGACCATTAAGCAAGTTTAGACCTTCTTCAGTGATTTCCATTACTGAATCTTGATTGACATATTGTTCAATAACAAGAAATAATTGCAAGTATGTATAAGCATAATACTCACTATTCGTATTCTCTTTTTCTGCTTTAGATAATAACTCAAAAGCTGTTTCGATGCTTCCTGTAACTTCTTCTGTCTTATCTCCGAAGCAACCCGAACTCTCTATCAGCATCTTGACATCTCTCATTTTTTTATATATTTCTTTCAAAAATTTCCGTGAAAGACAAGTTTTTAATGTATCGTATAGGTTTCTAAAGCAGTCAATTGTATAGCTACCCGACATACTGTTTTCTGGAGACTCTTTCAAAACAATTCCGTCATAAGAAAATGGTAAGTAGTTCCATACTTTATTTGAAGCAGAAAATATAATAATCTGTATGCCTTTGTTCACTTCTTCTTTGATAAACCTAAAAATTGAGGCTCCTGTAAGATCTATCGGATTAGTCACTTCAAAATCAGCGTCATGGAGACGCAGGTCCAATAACACTACATCCGGATTATACTCAACTATTTTGGTTTTTACTTGGGAAATGATTTCTTCTTTGCTGTGTTTTTTGAAATTCTTACCAATGGATTCAAATTCTGCTCCAAATTTCGGACCTTTACAAAAAGCCTTGAAAAAAATATCCCACCCCTTTTCTTCTTCATCATCAATTAACAGAATTTTCCCCTTATCCATCATAATAGAAGATTTGGGGTCTGTAATATTTGATTCTGGATATATAGTTTTCAAATAATTAAAATATAGGAAATCCTCTATTTCTTGTTGAATTGGAACGTTTTTAATGCCCAAATACTTTGACCAACGATATATACACCATTCATTGGTAATGGAATGATGAGTTTTGTAACTAGCAGGTTGGCTTATGTTGAGTTTCTTTAAGCCATCAATACATTCGTCCCAACAAATATCCCAATCTATGGTTTCGGTGGTTGTCAAGTAGTTTTTTATTGAATAAATGTTGTTCTGAACGAATTTAACATGAGGGCATTTTAGTATATTTGAATAACTGCAATGCAACCAAAAAGACGATTCTTCTTCTGAACCTAAAACAACGACTTGAAAATTACTGCGCTTATTTGAAATAAAATAAAAGTAACACCTTAATGCAAATTCCACGCCATCATAAGAGTATGCATTGAATGAGTCTAAAATTGAAGGTATAAAAATAACAGAATTTTCCTCAATAGAATTGATGGTATTCGATAAAAAATCTTGTTTTTGGTCAAATGAATAAAGCTCAATACTTTTTATGCCAGTTTTATCAAACATAGATTGATAATCCTCAATCAATTTATCTTTAGGAAGAAAATAAAGTTGTCTCATGATGCGTGTATATTTATAAGTTTTTGAACTTGATTGTTTAAAACCTCAAAGGATATTGTGTTATAGTTGGACTCAATCCAACTGCTAAGCTTATTAATATCATCGAGTAAATTGTCGGTTTCTACATCATTGATTATTTGCAGTAATTTACGTTTGTCCGTATGTGTAAGAGTGTCGTCAATATGTCTATCAAACATATATGAGCAAATCTTTGTTTGCATTTCCAAAAGTTGGTTTAATTGGTAATTTTTTCCATACACTAGGATTGGAATGCGGATGATCCCGTCTTTTTGAAACGATGTGATGAATTCATTCAGATTTCGATACATCACTCCGCTATTTATTTCAGCAGTGATGAGATCTTTTTCCTTAATCAAACTACTTTTGGAACCTCCACTAAATAACACAACGGGAATTTTCAAAAGCGAAACGAATCCGCTTTTTATGTTTTCTATGGTGAAATCTTTATTTTCCAATTGATAGGATTTATGCAGTAAAATAGCATCAGCATCTTTATAATTATCCTGAATATAACTATCAATTATGTCAATTGTAGGGCAATTGAAAGGCTTTTGCTGGATCATTGGATGAAGTGTCTCATTTCCAAGGAATTGCTTTTTTCTATCTTCTCTATCTTCAAATAAGTATATCATTATTTTATGTTTTTATATAATTTAATCAAATATTTAACTCCACCGACCTTGCTCGGCAAATTTTCAATTATGTTTTCGGAAACAACTCTTTTTTGGAGATATTGGGTTTTATCGTCTAAACAAATAATACGCATTGGCATCTCTTTAACATCCGCTTCAATTGTCCAATCTGCGACATTCAGCAACATTCCTCTAACTTTTGAAAAATCACCAGATGTGCCTTTACATTTTGTCATGTCTATAGTCATATAGCTATTTATATGAAAAATTGATAAAACATAGGAATCAAATTCTTCATCAAGGCTTATTTCAATTTTGTTTCCTTTTGATTTGTTTTCTATAATCCATTTACACATTTCTTTTAAAGCAAGGAAAAGTTGTCTGATATCAACATATATACGGACTTGCTTGCCAATCGAATAAAAACTATGTGTGAAATCAAGATTGATATCTGGATTATTAATAAAAGCTTTTTCATAAAAAAAATCTTCTATTCTATCTGAAAACTTAGGTACGTTTCTGAATTCAATTGTGTTTTTGAAATCATTAATATATCTCTCAAATTTATAGTTTCCAATCAGTGTATCATAAGGATGTTTATACTTGTGTTCAAAACACCACTCACTCATATCTCTCCATGTTATTTTGATTTCCTCATCGTCGAAATTCTTGGTGCGTTTATCAGAACCTGTGTCGAAAATGAAATTGCTAACATTATTCCAAGTAGATTGATTGATACCTTTAGATATTCTTTTGAATTCTTTTTTCGCTTCTTTCTGATACCTTTCATAATCAAATTCAAAGTTAGCATCGGGGGCATGTGTGAACCATTTTAATCTTTCATTTACTGAAAATTGATATAGAAATGAAACCATTTTCTTGGGATTATGATAATACTTGTCTTTAGGTTCTTCTTCTGGCTTAACACCACTAAATTTGTGTATCATTTCCAATACTTGTTCCTCTGTCACATACCCCTTGTCTCTTTCTTTTAATAAGAGATTTACAATTCTTTCCCTATCGTCATTCGTAGTAGAAGGATTGTTCAACAGACCGTTAATAAATGAATTATAATCCAATTCCATATCTGTTACTTTTTGGCGTGTTCTATACTTTTTTCAAAAGCCTTTGCCGCTGCTTCAATGCCGTCATTTTCCCAAACATCAAGGATGCCTGAGACATTGATAGCTGGTGCTTTTTCACCTATCAAAACATCAAATCTGTCAGCAAGCTTTTTATAAGAAACATTGTCTTCTCCGGCAATCATTTTTAAATAATTCAATTTGCCTTCGATGACATTTTCCATATACTTTCCGCGCTTTGCAGAACCTTTGTCTATCCTGTAATCGCGTTGGAAACATTCGTTTGCCTTCACATAACCATAGCGTTCCCATAAATAAAGCCACATCCTCAACTGTTTGACATAACGCTTGGTGACATTTACTTTCTCATTAACAATCAAGCCTGTCACTTCTTGCCTATAATATTTCGACTGAACGCGAGTCTTTTCTTCATTGATGCGGAACTTCTGATTCACTTCGACAATGCGTCTCAATTCCAGCCAAAACTCAGAGCCTTCTTGAAACACGCTTTTCTTATTTGAAGAAAATGTAATGTCATCAGCATAACGACTGTATGAAATTCTGAATCTTTTGGCCAGGCCTCCAAGACGTCTATCCAGTTGACGGCAAATCAAATTTGTGAGAATAGGGGATGTCGGTGCACCTTGAGGCGTAACAATACGGGTACAGACAATCTCATTGCCATTTTCATCCAAACGGGTTACTTCCTTTGGAGTACAGCAAAGATTTGCCAACACATAAGGCAAACTTTTACCATTGT
Source organism: Bacteroidales bacterium (assembly GCA_045628585.1). Taxonomy (GTDB): domain Bacteria; phylum Bacteroidota; class Bacteroidia; order Bacteroidales; family F082; genus Limimorpha. Next base: position 9,177 of record JAZQPN010000271.1, read on the forward strand.
CTTTATCTTCAAGCAAATTGAAAGGAGGTAATGTAAAAATGGCTTTGACTCTATGAATCTCAATGGAATCGAAGAAATCTTTGAGGTCAATATTCAGCACATAGTTTTTGCCAACATGTTTTGCCGCTCCGTCAGCAATGGATTTGCCGGGGACAAAGCCACAGGCGTTGTCGTTTGCTTCATATAATGTTTGAAAAACAAAATTCAAGCATTTTTGGAACACCTTCAAACCGCCTACAGGTGCACTAATCGTGCGCATTTTACCGGATTTTTTCTTAATCTGAAATGTACGGTAACGACTTCGGCCAGAAGCTTTTACATTTTTGAAGAAATTCAAAGACTTCATTTTTAAAGGGACAAACTTGCGGCCTGCAGATTCATCAAGATACCGTTTTACCTGATTCAACAAGCGCAGCAAATCCTTCTGAGTTTTCATTTTCGAGAACTCATTCTTGATTAAGTCCTGTATTTCGGTGATGTCTTTCATTTTTTCTTCTTATTCTATGTCTTTGAAGGCGAGTGCCAACATTCTTGTGAAACTGTATGGTGAAATACTTTGATAAAGACGAGATTGCTTAATAAATCAATATATATAATAAATATCTATATTGAAATAAAGAAATCATGTCAGAATTACAATACGCCGGATTACACTTGTCAGAGTTTGTGACATAATGTACCCAAACCTTCAGCCATCCTTGCGGAAGGCTAACAAACCGATCTGCATCCTTGCGGATGCCAGTTTGCATCAACAAATCAATAGTTGGCACTGCCTGTCAAAGAACGATTGCAAAATTACTTATTTTTTTCGAATATTAAAGGTTGCTATTTTTACAACCTTTCCGTTTTTACGCCGCAAAATTATCATCATTGTGTGCAGCCAACCTGCACGCTTCATTATTTTCTTGGCATTGGCGTTCACGCGATGCCAAGAAACCTACCTCAACACGTTTTGGCTGTTTGCTGAAGTTTTGCTGTAGCACTGGAAAATTGTTGACGATATTGTCAATAATCAAACCTATCTGCTTGCTCGCAAATTCGAACTCGCGAGCGAAATCCTTGGCGGAACGTACTGAGGTTTCAACTCTGCAAACGAACTGATCGCCCATAAGTTGTGTCGTTGTGTAGTCGCTGTGATTGTTGCATTCCGAAACTAACCACAGCAGACCTCTTGTCTTTATGTTGGCCATCTCTTGAAAACCGAAACTGAACACAAAATGAACGCGACGATTGCTCCAGCCTGGAGCCTTCCACATGCACACATCAAAGCGCTTGCCGTCCTGTTGGATAACAAGTCTGTTGTTCTCCATGCCGCAGTTGATGCCCGACTTAGTCATCTTGGCAATTACTTCCTTTACAAAACGCTCTTCTCTTTTCATGTTCATTTTGTTATTCATTCTTCTGTCGGTTTCGTTATTGTTTTTCGTTTTCGGCTGCAAAGAAAAAAATAAAACGTGCAGTGATAATGCACATATCAAAAAAAAGATGTATTTTTGCGGCCGAATTCAAACCAAAATTAGACAGAACATGATTACAAAAGATGCCTATTTGCGTTATAGAACGCTCGACAAATGTTTCCGCAACCGCGGACGCGAATACCAAATTGATGATTTGATAGAGGCTTGCAATGAAGCACTTGCCGAAACTTATCCTGACAAGGATGGTGTCAGCAGGAGACAAATTTACAAGGACATTGAATTTATGAAAAGCATTGATGGCTGGGATGCACCCATCATCACCATCAAGGATGGACAGAAACGATACCACCGATATGAAGACCCCAACTTCTCTATCGAAAACATGCCACTCACCGAAATACAGCTGAAACAAATAAGCTCAGCTATCGACATGCTGAATAACTTCGAGGGACTGCCGCAATTTGAATGTATCGGCGACAGCCTTGAAAAATTGGGGCTTGTAGCAATGAATGGCGATGCCAAACCCTGTTTCAGCATGGAATACAACGAATTTCTTGCCGGGAAAGAGCACTTGGGACCATTGTTTAATGCCATCCAATACGAAAAGGTTTTGTGCATCGACTACCAACCTTTCGACAGTGAAATGGCCACACATATCTTTCACCCACAGTTTCTGAAACAATACAACAATCGATGGTATGTTTTTGGCATGTCGGAAGACGCCCCCAACCAGATTTGGAACTTGGCCTTAGACCGTATCAAAGGTATCAAGACTTGCAGCACACCTTATAAGAAAATGGATGTGGACTGGAAAGAGTTTTTCGATGACATCATCGGTGTGACAAACAAGATGGAAGATCCCGTTGAAGAAGTGCATTTCCTAGTACATGGCAAAACCGCGAAATACATCTTCTCGAAGCCCATCCACGGTTCGCAGCACATGCAATGGATTGACGATGACACTTTGGATGTAAGAATCAAAGTCAAAATCAACTACGAATTGAAACGAACCCTGCTCTCTTATGCCGCTGACATTACCATTCTTTCACCCAATTCACTCATTGAAGAGCACAAGAAAACATTAGAAAAAGCACTTCGGCAGTATTAAAATAAATCACTTTGCCATATCTTCCCCCATCTCCGCATCCAACCCCTCATCCTTTTTCTCCGAAACGCTCTTAGTCATCTTCACCGTCGAGGCATCTTGGTTTTCCTGCGTCTTCTGCTTTTTCCTTCTTAGTGCAACCTTGCGCCTCTTGGCCTGGTCGCTTAGGATAAGCTGAAACATTCTCAGCATGGGGCCATAGGCTTCGGCATCGACACACGACATGGCTTTAAGATAGTCACCGATTTTGTTCA
>JAZQPN010000272.1:0-10561 GCA_045628585.1 Bacteroidales bacterium
GCATCCATATTACCCGTCAAGAACAATTCTTCGCCCCAATGACTATCATATTTAAGTTTGAATTTGATTTCCATAAGTCAAAGATTGATAAGCCATTGCAAGTAATTTGCAGGCGTAATGATACTTGTTGAATTCGGATGATAGGTCTCAAGGAAAATGTTTGGCAATTTTGAGTTACCTTTTTTCTCGTTCCATTTCATTTCGAAAAGATTAAGTTGGCCGTCGTTTTCTTCGATGTAATCGATTTCTTGTTTTTCGGTCGTGCGCCAGAAATAGCTACGCACATAACGCTGTGAATAATGATTGTTTTTCAGTCTTTCCGAAATGAAAAAGTTTTCCCACAAAGCGCCATTGTCATTTCTCATGCTTAATGGTGCAAAGTTTTGGATGACAGCATTTCTGATGCCATTGTCGTAAAAATAGATTTTCTTGCCTTTGGTCAGCTCCGTTCGGATATTTCGGTTGAAACTATTGAGTTGGAACACAATGTAGCATTTTTCCAGAATGTTAATGTACTTTTCAATAGTCTTACTATCAATTCCAACGGTTTTTGCCAATTCGTTGTACGAAACTTCGCTTCCCACTTGTAGCGCTAAGGCAACGAGCAATTTGTCTAAAACGGCAGATTTCCTGATACCCTCCAACTCTAAAACATCCTTGTATAAATAGCTTTCAGTCAGTTCCATAAGTGTTTTTTTAGCCTTCCCTGGGTTGCAAATCACGTTGGGATAGGAGCCGAAAATAAGCCGACTTTCCAATCTTTGTTTGACGGAAATCAGGCCTTCCGACTGATAGATTTCCTGAGTCGAGATTGGGAACAACTGATATTCGAATTTTCTTCCGGTAAGAGGTTCGTTTAGCCGGTTGCGCAGTTCAAATGCTGATGAACCTGAGACCAATAGCTGAACATCAGGAAAGTTATCTGTTATCAGTTTGAGCGTCAGGCCTATGTCTGCAACGCGCTGTGCTTCGTCAATGATAACTGTTTTGTTTTCGCCGATCAACATTTTCAGTTCGGTGAAATTGCAGTTGCTTAATGTGTCGCGTGTCTCTTTGATGTCACAGTTCAGCCAAAGCACGTTTTCTTCAAGGTTTTCCTGCAACTGTTTCAGCAAGGTTGTTTTCCCCACTTGTCGCGCCCCAAGCAACAGTAATGCCTTGCCATTGTGCAGCTCTGATTCGAGTTCTTTTTGTAATGATCTTTTAATCATAATAATAATGCCTTCTTTTTGCTTGCAAAAGTAGTCAAATTTTATTGTATTCCAAAAAAACTGCAATATTTTTGGATTGTATTCCGAAAAATTGGCAATATTCTTGGATTATATTCCAAAAAAATGGCAATATTTTTGGATTAGGCAATGTTTCAGTCTGCAATTGGCGATGGATTTTACCTTTTTTAATGGATTTGTTTTCGCTGAAATGAAAATAATCCTATTTTTGTTTTTTAAATCCATCGATATGACCACATTCGACTTTTTCAACATCCTTCGTTCCATTCCGAAATCCTTGCGTTTCAACTTGCATTATTTTCCGTTTGCAACGGCCATCAAAATGCCTGTAATCGTTTCACACCGCACTTTTTTGCGTGAATTGCACGGCAAAGTAAATTTGCCGGAAAACATTGAAACTGCGATGGTTAAAATCGGCTTTGGCGATGTCGGCCACTACGACCGCAAGCGTTCACGCACCATTTGGCAAGTGAGCGGCGAAGTGAATTTTTCAGGAAAGGCAAGCATCGGTCACGGCTCGAAAATTTCTGTGCGTGGAAAACTTAATTTAGGCGAAAAATTCAACATAACTGCTGAAAGCACAATAGTTTGCGCCAAAGAAATCACTTTCGGAAACGACTGCCTTGTGAGTTGGGATGTGCTGGTGATGGACACTGACGAGCATCCTGTTTTTAACAAGGAACACGAGCGCATCAATCCTGACAAGCCGATTACGGTTGGCAACCACGTCTGGATAGGCTGTAAGTGCGTGTTGCTGAAAGGCGCCGAAGTCCCGAATGACACGGTTTTGGCGGCAGGAACACAATTGCGCTCGTCTTTTTCCGGTGAAAATCAAATTGTTGGAGGCAATCCGCCCGCTATTCTAAAACGCGATGTGACGTGGGAACACGAATAAATAAAAAGTGCGGGACAGTTGAATGCTCCGCACTTTTGTTTTTATCGAGGAATGAACCTTAGATCGTTTCAATCACCTTACAGAGATTTTCGAAAATCTGGGGAATTTCGCCAACGCCATTCACTGGATACAAGTTGCCTTTGCCTTGGTAGAAATCAAGGACTGGGCGTGTCTTGGCTTCGTATTCCACGAAACGATGCTTGATGGATTCGAGGTTGTCGTCGGCACGGCCACTGGTCTTGCCGCGTTCAAGCATACGCTCAATGAGCATTTCTTCTGGCACCTCAAGACTGAGGACGCCAGAAAGATTCATGTTGAATTTCTTCATCATATCGTCGAGGATTTCGGCTTGCTTCACGGTGCGTGGATAACCATCGAACAGAAAACCAGCCGATTCGCGGTTTTCAGAAATCTTCTTTTCAATGATTTTTGCCACGATCTCATCAGAAACGAGGTTGCCTTGCCCGATGATTTCCTTAACTTGAAGGCCTAATTCGGTTTCAGCGGCGATTTCTTCACGCAGGATTTCTCCTGTCGAGATGTAGGTCAGATTGTATTTTTCGCGCAGGAATTGTGATTGCGTTCCTTTGCCGGCTCCAGGAGGGCCAAATAAAATGATGTTACGCATGATATGTTGATTTGTTGTTTGATTTAAAGATTTAATATTCAATGATTTAAAGATTGATTTGTGGGCGATTAGACAATTTGATTATCTGACTTATAGAACAATTTTGAAAACAGATAACTGTAAACTGATAACTGAAAACCAACAACCTTTCACCTATTCACCTTTTCCCTTTCACCTATCCACCTTTAACACTTTCCACTTCAACCCCTTAATCACTCGATAATCTTGTAAATGTCTGGTAAATTGCGTCCCTGTTCGTTGTAATCAAGGCCGAAACCGACGATGAATTCGTTGTCGATATCCATGACTTTGTACTGAATCGGGAAATCACACTTGAACAGCTGAGGCTTGAAAAACAAAGTGGCGACCCGGACATCGGCTGCACCTAAATCATTGAGCTTGTGGATGGTGTAGTTGATGGTTTGACCAGTCTCGATAATGTCTTCAACGATAACCACATGACGGCCTTCGATGGAATGATCCAAACCGATGAGTTCCCTGACTACGTTGGTCGATGCAGTGCCGCTGTATGATGACAGTTTCACGAAAGAAATCTCGCAGGGAATGGTCAGTTTCTTGAACAGTTCGGAAGCGAACATGAAGGCTCCGTTGAGTATCACGAGGAAGAGCGGATTCTTTCCTCTCATGTCGTTGCTAATCTGTTCAGCGATGGGTTGTATTCTTTTTTCTATTTCTTCCTGCGGAATATAAATGGAAAATTCCTTGTCTAATACTTTTACTGTTTTCATTGTCAGATAGTTATATAACGCATAATTTTGCTTGCATTGCTTGACAAATATACAAATTGAATTTGTTGTTTCACCATAAAAGGAAAAAAACTATTTTTGCTGATGGAGATTCTGGGTATATTTTGCCTCAATACTCCTAACTCCTAATTCTTAACACCTAAATAAAAAGGTATGAATCCGATAGTTAGCATAATCATGGGAAGCACATCCGACCTTCCCGTTTTGGAAAAATCCGCTCAGTTTTTCGATGAGATGGAGATCCCTTTTGAAATGAATGCCTTGAGTGCTCACCGCACACCTCAAGAAGTGGAACAATTTGCCCGTGAGGCAAAAGGCCGTGGCATAAAAATCATTATCGCTGCCGCAGGCATGGCTGCCGCTTTGCCAGGCGTCATTGCTGCCAACACCACCTTGCCTGTCATCGGTGTCCCTGTCAAAGGCATGTTGGATGGCATGGATGCCATGTTGTCAATTATCCAGATGCCTCCAGGCATTCCGGTTGCTACCGTTGGCGTGAATGCTTCGCTGAACGCTGCCATCCTTGCTGCCGAGATGCTGGCTTTGGGTGATGCCGAAATGGCTGTCAAAGTAGAAAACTATAAGAATAGCCTCAAAAATAAGATCACCAAGGCAAATGCCGAGTTGAAAGAGGTGAAATACAAGTTTAAGACGAATTAAGGCTTCGGGATTTTCCTGCAAGTCGTGTAAATGAATCCTTTTTCTAAGCAAGGATGCGTTTCTATTTCCATATTTGACAACAATTGCGGGGTGAGCAAATCCCGCAAATTGTTTGTTATGCCTTTGCCTGAGCATTTCAGCACGGCTTCCTTGATAGTCCAGAGACGGATGAATTCGGCATTTGGATTATCTGAATTTTCTATGTTTTTGATTTCCATTGCGTTGCAGCAATAATGCAACAAACTGTCGCTGATGCCCCGTTCCACCGCTTCGATGTCGCAACCGACTTCTGTCGTGCCGTCAATCACGCAAAGTATGCCTTTCTTGCAGTGACTGAGGTTGAAATGAATGTCGGGATGTTTGCGCAAAATGGGCTTTTCGTTTGCGATGTAGTCAAATTCTATCTCTTCGTCAATGCCGAAATCGTCCTTCAAACCGTTTTTCAGCAGAATGAAAGCCGCAGCACATTGCACACGCCCCATGAGGAATTTGTAGCGCAAAGCCTGCTCCTTTCGCCATTGCGGCAGAAGCGGCAGCATTTCCTTCTCGAATTGCTCCTGCGTTACGCTTTCGGGATTATGGAAAAGATAGGTCTTCATGTCTATTTCTTTCTAATCATCATCAGGCCATCCCTTATGGGCAGCAGTACATTTTCGACGCGCGAATCGTCCGTCACCATTTGGTTGAAGCAGATGATGGCTTGCGTGTCGCGCTCCTTGGTGTTTGTGTTCAGCACTTTGCCTTCCCAAATCACATTGTCGGCAAGGATAAAGCCTCCGTTTGAAACCTTATCAATAGCCAAATCATAATAAATCGGATAACTGATTTTGTCGGCATCAATGAAAACGAGGTCGAAAGGGCCGGAAAGGGTTGGGATGATGCTTTTGGCATCACCCAAAACGAGGTTAATCTTGTTTTCGACTCCTGCTTTAGCGAAATACTTCCTGATGATGTCCTCGTATTCCTCGTTGGCTTCAATGGTGGTTATTTTGCCATCTTCATCCATGCCACGCGCCATGCAAATGGCTGAATAGCCTGTGAATGTGCCGATTTCAAGCACGTTTTTTGGCTTCAGCATCTGACAGATGAATTGCAAAAAACGTCCTTGCACCTGTCCTGAAGCCATGCGAGGATTCATTACATGGAGATTGGTCTCGCGATACAATTCCTGCAACACTGCATCGGCAGGCGTGGTATGATTTTCGATATACTCGGATAAAACGTATGGGTCAATCATGGACTTTTGGATAATTTGACAATTAGACTATTTGACTTTTGGATAATTTGACAATTAGACCGCGATATTCCTGCTCATTGGGCCATTTGTTTTCTGCTTTCTTTCTTCTTTCCTCCTAACTCCTAATTCCTAATTCCTAACCTCTAACTTATTAACTTTCCACTTCAATCCTCTTTTCCTTCAAAAATCAGTGTGCTCAGTTGTTTTTTGTCAAAGACAAGATTTGCAGTTTCCATAATGTCGCTTGCAGTGACGGCATTCACCTTGCGGATGATGTCTTCCATATATTCCAAAGGTTCGTTCATGATGACGGAGCGCGTGATGGAAAGCAATTCGTTCATGCCCGACTCGTAGCCCAAAGCCACTTGCCCGATGATTTGCTGTTGGGCGTGATTCAATTGCATTGAACCGAGTTTTTGATTGCAAATCTTGTCAAATTCCTTATAGGTCAGTTCGATAGCCCTGTCAAGCGAATCGGGGTCGACACCCATGTAGATGCTGATGAGGCCTGTGTCGGAATAGGCGTTGTATTGCGATTCGATGGTGTAGGCAAAGCCGTATTTCTCGCGAATATTAAGGTTGAGTCTCGAACTCATGGCGGGACCGCCCAAAATGTTGTTGAGCAAGACGATAGGCATTTTCAGCGGACTGTTGTATTCGGGTGCCATGCCACCAATCATGCAGTGACTGAGGTGGTTGTGCCTTTCCGCCTTGATGTATTGTGGCTTGTAGTTTGTGAACGGCACACGCTGCTTTTTCACGATATGAGCCGGCTGTTCGCCAAAATAACTCATGGCAAGCCGTTCGAAATCCTTAAAACTGATGTCGCCGATGGTACCTAAAACGATTTGGTCGGTGCTGTAGTTGTTTGCCATGAACCGACGGACGTCATCATGAGTAAACCCTTTCACTAATTCCGTGGTTCCCAAAATATTCCTGCTCATCGGATGGCCTTTGAACATCATTTCTTCAAACACATCATAGATTTCGTCAGAAGGCGAATCCAAATAGGAATTGATTTCATCGAGGATGACTTCCTTTTCCTTGGTCAGTTCGTTTTCGGGGAAAGTGGAGTGAAAGGCAATGTCGGCGAAAAGGTCGAAAGTGCGCTTGTAATGCTGTTTCAGAAATGAGGCTTGCAGGCAGGTCTCTTCCTTGGTGGTGTAGGCATTCAGGTCGCCGCCGACGTTGTCGAGGCAACTCAGAATGTGGTAGGCCTTGCGGTTTTCTGTCCCTTTGAAAATGGTGTGCTCAATGAAATGCGCCATGCCGTTTTCATGGTCTTCTTCATCGCGTGAACCAGTGTTCACCATCATGACAAGGTGAGCAATCTCTCCTTTTTTCTGTTTGTGAATCAGCCGGATACCATTTGGTAAAACCGATTCGTTATATTTTTCTTCTTGCATGTTGACAAATTAGAGACGGCAAAAATACGGATTCTATTGGCAATTAAGGAATGTTTTTTGTTTTTTTGATAAGTAACCATTCATAATTTAACTGCAAAAACATCTTCTCATTTCGACAAACTCAATGAGCTGCAAATCAGGTTGCTGAGCTTCGCTCCCTGAGCCTGTCGAAGGGTCGAAGCATCGCGTCTTTTATGTAAACTGATTTTGCTCACCTACTTAATGTTTTGCCAACACCAATATTTTTTATCTTTGCCGTTCCAAACGAATACTAAACGCAAGGTGGTTTGCGTTTGGTTTCTGTCCAAAAAAGTGAATCTATGAGAAAATTTTTCATACCATTGGTTTTATTGGGTCTTTCACTGAATCTGTTTGCCCAGGACGCGAAAGACATCAAAAGGGATGCCATCCCGGTTGCCATGTTCCAGGTGACCTACGCCGCACAGTTGCCGGCACTCGATACGCGTGTCAATTATGGTTTCACCAACACGATTGGCGGCAGCTTCGTTTTCAAGACCGAAAGCAATTGGCTTCTGACGGCCAACGGGAACTACATTTTCGGTCCAAAGGTGAAGGGCGATCCCGAAGGCAGGATGCCCGACCGCGTCTATATCTTTGGGGAAGGCATCACAACCAACGATGGCGAAATCACAGGCGGCAGCGGCAGTTTCACTACTTTTGCGCTTTATCAGAGAGGCTTCCATTTTCAGGGCGAAATCGGGAAACTGTTTCCTTTCAAGCCCAATCCCAACAGCGGCTTTTTCGTTCAGCTTGGTGCAGGTTATCTGAGAAACCGCATCCGCATCGATTATCAGACGGAAATGTATAACACGCCTTATCAGGTCATTGATGATTATCAGTATGGCTATGATAGGATGCGTGGCGGTTTCGCCTGCCATGGCGAAGCCGGTTATTTGGTACTGAGCGATTCGCGCGTTCTCAATTTTTCCTTGTCGCTGGAAGTGACATACGCCCGCACCCGCGATTTGCGCGATTACGATTTCCGCGTGTTCACCAATCCCGAAACGGGCATTATGGAGCCAGTTGGCCGCACCGACCCGCATAAGCGTTACAACGATTTTTATTACGGCATCCGCCTGTGTTGGAACATCCCGACATATCAGCGTCAGCCTGAAACGTATTATTACGATTAAAAAATGCGCTTTCTTTATACATCGGCCATCCGCATTTATGAATTGGGCGTGAATATGGCAGCTCGTTTTGGCAATCAGAAAGCCAAGTTGTGGGTTGACGGTCGTCGCTCATTGCCTGAAAGCCAGCCGAATGACGGCGATTGGATTTGGTTTCATGCGTCATCGTTGGGCGAGTTTGAGCAGGGGAGGCCTGTCATTGAGGCCCTGAAGACACAATATCCGCAGTTTAAGGTTTTGCTGTCGTTTTTCTCGCCGTCAGGTTACGAAATCCGAAAGAATTATCCTTTGGCGGATGAGGTCGTTTATATGCCGTCCGATACACCGAAAAACGCACGTTTGTGGCTGAAACGGCATCATTTTGTGGCGGCTTTCTTCATCAAGTATGAGTTTTGGTTCAACTATATGAAAGCATTGAAAGACAATGATATTCCATTGTTTTACATTTCGTTGATATTGAAACCGAACCAGTATTTCTTTCAATGGTATGGCGGCTGGTTCCGCAAGCAGTTGCAGAACGTGACGCATTTTTTCGTGCAGGACGAAAGGACAGAAAAACTTTTACATTCCATTGGAATCAATGATACGACGGTTTGCGGCGACACCCGTTTCGACCGTGTGGCTGCCATTGCACAGCAAGTCAAGCCTTTCCCTGAAATTGAAAGGTTCATCAACGGACGAAAATGCATTATGGCGGGTAGTTCGTGGCAGCCCGATGAAAGGCTGTTGTTGAATTGCATCAGGCATCTGCCCGACGATTATTGCTTCATCATGGCGCCACACGACATTTCCGATTCGCATATTGCGCAAATCAAGGAAATGTTAGTTTCAGATTATCAGTTATATACTGAAATTGATGCCGAAAAGAGATGTAAGGTTTTGGTGCTGAACACCATTGGGATTTTGTCGCAGCTTTATCAATATGCGCGTTTCGTGTACATAGGCGGCGGCTTTGGCGTCAACATTCACAACATTCAGGAACCGGTCACTTTTGGCTGTCCGGTCATTTTCGGACCGAAGTACAAAAGTTTCAAGGAGGCTGTCGATCTGGTCAAGCGTGGCGGTGCCTTTTCCATTTCCAGCCAAGCGGAATTGGATGCCGTTTTCTTCCGTTTGCTGAACGATGAAAGCTTCTGCCAAAATGCTTCAAAAGTGTGCAAAGACTATGTTTCGGCACAAATCGGGGCCACATCTGCCATCATGAAAGGCTTTTCGCAACATTTTTTGTGAGAATTAAAATTAACCTGTAACGGAAATGGCTGTTTTTTTCGCTTCGCAAAACGCAAATTATCGTAAATGAATCATAAATTAATAAAGTTATAATTAGGTGTATATCAGTTAATTCGCATTAATTTATGGATGATTTGTGGCAATTTGCGTTTAACAGGAAAAACAATAACTAATGTTTAGATGTGTTTCACTCTTATTTTTTTTAGCGTTACTATTGAAGAAAAAGCGTAAAAAATTTGTTTTTTAAATTTTAATGCCTAATTTTGAAGTCTGTTTTCCGCGTTGGAAATCAGACTAATAAAAACGCCTATGCAAAACCCTACTTCAGCCTCTCAGAATCCTTTAATCGGCATCACGCATGGTGATTTCAATGGAACCAGTTACGAGATAGTTTTGAAAGCTTACGCCGACATGCGTTTGCTGACCATCGTCACGCCGCTCTTGTATGGCCAGTCGAAGATTTTTTCCTACTACAAGAAAAATTTCGGCATGGAGGATTTCAACTATTCCTTGACCCGTGACGCGCGTCAGACATGGAATCAGAAATTCAACATTTTGAATATCGTTGAGCATGAGTTGAAGATTGACCCGGGCGTGCCTACCGAATTGTCGGGCGAAATGGCCGTGAAGTCGCTGAAAATGGCTTCCGACGATTTGCGCAACGGCTTCCTCGACGCTTTGGTGCTGACGCCAGCCTATCCTCCGGCGATGAAAACGGACAAATACGCGTTCAACAGTCAGATGGATTTTCTCGCCAATGCTTTGGGTGTGGAAAAACCTTTGCTGATGGCGGTTTCCGACAGGCTGAAAATCGGCATGGCGACAAGTCATGTCCCATTGGGCAAGGTGCCGGCAATGATAAGCAAGGATTTTGTCATGGGGAAACTGAAGGTTATGTCAGATGCTTTGAAAACTGATTTCGGCATTGATGCGCCAAAGGTTGCCGTGCTGGGCCTCAATCCTCATGCAGGCGGATTCGGCTTGTTTGGCGAGGAAGACGAAAAGGTCATCAAGGTGGCTGTTGATGAAGCGCGAAGCAAAGGCTTGTATGCTTTCGGCCCGTTTGCCGCCGATTCGTTCTTCTTGGGCGATTCCTGGCGCAAATACGATGCGGTGCTGGCCATGTATCACGACCAGGCCATGCTGCCTTTCAATTTGCTTTCGGTTGATGCCGGCGCTTATTATCTAGCTGGTTCGCAATTTGTCTGCACGGCTCCAGTCGCCGATTGCGACTTCGAACTATGCAATCAAAACACGGCTTCACCCGATGCCTTCCGCAAGGCCTTGTATTTGGCATGCGATATTTTGAAGCATAGAAAAGGAGAATGATTCTACTTGACGTTTTTGGCAAGCATTCA
>JAZQPN010000273.1:0-2869 GCA_045628585.1 Bacteroidales bacterium
AAAAGCCGGTTCGTCACTCAGGTTTCTTAAAAGATGAAAGGTTTAAAAATTGAGTTTCATCGCCATTTTTGATAATAGCAATCCCTTCCGATACAATAATAGACTCACTCTTCGGCACGATTTCTTGGCCATAAATGTTAACTATAGTATAAGCGCCATCTCTTGTCCGAGCAAGAATCATGAAAAGACCATCTAAATAATCTGTTCGTTCAAAGTAACCTTCCTTAATGCTTATTTTTCCATTTTTTGTAATTACGCCAAAACATCTCTCAAATTGGCCATACAAGAAAATGCCACCATCCACCTCTTTAACAAAAGGATACTTTAGATCAATGATTGGTTGAAATCGACTATTGACAACACCCTTTCCGTCTTCTGTTTCCGCAATAAAGAGACCGTTATCTTTATATTTCACTCTGGCCTTTAGTTTTGGTGGCATCAATTCGCTTCCATCAGGCGCTAGATAACCATACATTCCCAACCATCGGACTTCTGTGATAAGTTCCCCAAAAACAGGTTGGATTTCATCATACATCCCCATCTCAACGGGTAAAGGATTTAAACCAATAATGAAGATTTTTGTGAATGGACTGCGTTTCCTGCCCACATAAAATTTACTGTTTCCAGATGCCTTAAATATTTCTTTATAATTGAATAAATGTTGACTTCCATCTGTGGCAACAAATCCGTATTTTCCATCCAAGCAGCAAACGGCATATCCTTCAGCAAACTCTTGAGCATCTTGGTATATGGCAGGGATAACCACTTCTCCTATTTTATTTTCATACCCAAACAGACCACTCTCTTCATTTCGAAAAAGTTGTAATTGAGGCGTGCTATTTCTTTCCTGCTCAATATGTTGATGCAAATCAAGATACACATGAATGAGTGAGTCCTGATTCAGGTCATTGTTGTCCAATCCTTCGGGAACCATCACTTTGACAACTTCCAAATTTGGTTTAGTCGGAACCTCAACCTTTATGGTGTCATGCTTTTCCTGAACAACGAGCACTGTATCTGCAACCGTAATTGTTTGCGGTATTGATTCTGTTTGTTCCGAAGCCGACGTTTTTTCCATGGTCCTTTTAGGCCAAGCCAACAAGATTACTGCAAGAGCAATCATTACAAGTGCCAACCATTTGAACCTATCACTCTGTCGCATGGCCTTGCCCACCATAGCAACTCCTTGAAACCTTTTTGAGGCTGTCTTTCGCTGGCATTTTCGCACAACACGTCCGTAACGATAAGGGAACAAAGCCTTAATAACGAAACCTAAGGAAAATATGTCGCTCGTGACATCGGTCGCTTCCTGGTTAAGCAATTCGGGCGAGGCGTATGCCGTTGTGCCCCCCGTGGCCTTTTCAAGGTCAGCATCGCTGTCGGCATAGCCAAAATCTATCAACTTGACATTGTGTCCATTGCGTGTGATCAGAATATTTTCAGGCTTCAAATCGTTATGTACCACCTGATGGCTGTGGATAAACTCCAAAGCATCAAGAAGTTCCAGCAAAATGCGTTTCCGCTCTTTTGATGAAGGCTTGGTGCTTAAGAAATCATCTAATCTCATGCCGTCGATGTATTCCATCACGATGCACGGCCCGACTTTCGGGTCATCGCGCCAGTCGATGCAACGCACGATATGATCGTTGCCGAAAAGCCGTTCCATCTGCTTGTACTCGCGTTGCAGCCGAGCAAGGTTTTTGGCCTCGCTTCCCTCCTGCCTGTTGACAGCTTTCAGAAAAAGTTTCCGTTCTCCACTGATTACCGTATACAAGACGCTATAACCTGCTCCGGAAACAGGAACAAGCTGATAATCATGAAATTTAGAGAAACCGACGGCCATTTCTCCAAACGAGCCCGATGTGAAATTTTCCGATGCCATAATGCGTGCAAATATAGTGTTTTTACTGGTTTTCAGTTATCAGTCGTCAGTTTTCGGTTTGCGGTTTCTAATTTTAACGATTTTGAACATTGGCTGATGGCTAATAGCTAATGGCTAAAGGCTAAAGGCTAAATACCAACAGCCAAAGTTCAAATATGTACCATTAAGTACCGACAAGTACCCGTAAAAAGAACTACTTTTGCACTCAAAATCAAGTCCAACATGGCAAAGACATCCATTCCACGCAACACCAAAGAACTTGACAGCCTGCGCCACGACATCTGCCGCAAAGCGGGCATCACGAAAAGCGTTCTGACGCCACAGGATTTTTCTTTCCTCGAAAGTGACATCAAGCGAATGTTGCCCAACGCACAAATCGAGCAGAAAACCCTGAAACGGCTTTTCGGATACGACAGGACAAACCCAACATCAACCATACGGCGGTACACGGTGGATATCTTGGCAAGATATGTCGGAGAAAACGATTGGGAAACTTATCTTGAACACTTATCTAAAAAGGCAGACAACTCTGGCGATTTCGTTGGAAATGAGATAAATGCGGAGCAACTGAAAATTGGCGAAACAATCCGAATTGCATGGAATCCCGACAGGCAAAGCACCTTGAAATATTTAGGCGACATGCGTTTTGAAATTGTCGAGACCATCAATTCGAAATGGCAAAAAGGCGACACTTTTCAATGCCAGCATTTCATTTTGGGCAACAGATTACTCGTTGACAATCTTTGCGATGCAGACGGAAACCTAAAATCAAAAATGTATGTCGTTGGTGAAAATGGCGGACTGACTACCTTAGAAAAGACAGAATAATTCAAATTTCAATCGATCCTTCTTTCGAGCAAACCTTATGCACTTTCAACTAAGGCGACACTCTACCACTCCATCATCATTATTCCGTCGTTTCGACACGCTCAACGAGCCATCATCCTATCATCGCAAATCAAACTCCACAAAAGGCATCTTCTCCAA
>JAZQPN010000274.1:0-2202 GCA_045628585.1 Bacteroidales bacterium
GCGCTTCCTATTCCGAGTATTTTTTGTTGTGCCATAATGATTGAAAATTTGCGTGCAAACTTACATAAAAAAGCGTTTTCTATGCCTTATGGGTATAAAAAAGCGCTTTTTATAAAGGATAATCATTGATTAATGGAGACATTTCAAAAGCTTCTTTTGTAATTGAAAATGCCTTTGATGTCCGTTTGGGACATATCCGCGCCGTCGTAAATCACGGCAGAGCGTTTTACCCTTTCGCCAAACAATTTGGAAACTTTGTTGATGTTGTCGAAAAACTTTGCCGTAAAAGTCTGTGATGATTTAATTTCATACATATCAATTTCATTTCCAAATACTTGCAGCAAATCGATTTCTACGCCACTGCTGTCACGGTAGAAATAACAGTTGGGTTGTTTCCCTTCGTTGAACCTCTTTTTCACAAATTCGGCGACGACCATGTTTTCAAAGATGCCGCCGCGCAAAGGATGTGTTTCCAATTGTTCGGGTGTTTCAATGCCCAAAAGGAAACACAACAGGCCAGTATCATAAAAGTAATATTTCGGCGACTTCACCAACCGTTTGCCGAGGTTTTCATAGTAAGGCGGCAACTTGAAAATGATGTAAGATGCCTCCAAAATGCTCAGCCATTCGCTGATGGTCGGCGACGAAACTCCAACCTCGCTTGATAATGCCGACTGGTTACATTCCGAACCCACCCTGCCTGCACACAGACGGATGAATTTCTGGAAAAGCGACAGGTTTTTTATGTTAATCAACTGATGTACATCACGTTCTATATAGGTGTTGTAATAGTTGGCATACAGCATTTCCGGTGGCGTCTGCAGGGAGTAGCCAGCCGGATAGAAGCCTTTGAAAAGAATGGCGTTTGTTGTCATCGGTTCTATTTGTCCGGCAACTTCTTCCATCGAAAAAGGCGGCAAGGTGAAAAGTGCCGCCCTTCCGGCCAATGATTGCGTAATATTTTGAAGCAGCGAAAAATTGCTGCTGCCTGTCAGTATGAATTTTTTTTCACGGTTCTCATCTACAGCCACTTGGATGTAGGAAAACAATTCCGGCAAATGATGGATTTCGTCAATAATGATGCCTTCGCCGACACCGTTGATGAACTTCTTGATATCGTCGGCAACGTGTTCGCGCGTTGGGACATCTTCCAAATTCACATACGGATATTGCGGGAAAAGGTGTTTGCAGAGTGTGGTTTTTCCAACCTGCCGCGAACCTGTAACGACAATTACCGAGTAATAAGGCAAAACCTTTTCTATTGATTTTGAGATAGTTCTATATAAAACCTCCATATTTTATGCAATTTTAAAGTGCAACTTTAAATTTGCACAAAAATAGGTAAAATAATTCAATATCAAAGGAATAAGGATGTTTTTTATTCTTCCTTTCTTTCAAGTTATCATTGTTGGGCGACAAACGGATGGTGGATATAACAGGCATGGAGCGGCAATATCACCCAACATAGTCCATTTCGCAATTTTTCTAAGCATGTTCCTGACTGAAGTGTTGAAAACCCGACTGGGTTGGGCGGGTTGGCCACGGGCAGGACGGCGGGGCAGCGCCCGCAAAGGGACAGACTAACGGCTTGACCTTCACGAAATTGCGTTTATGACATATTTCTTGAAGGTCATGCTGTTGACTGTCGCCCAATTGCCTTTGTCTCGGCATAGCCCAAGCGAGCTTGGCTCTGCTCTCAACCTGCGGCGATTTAGGCTGGCCGCGCAGAGACCGATGGTCCTGCCCTTGACTTTTTGTTGCTTTTGTGTCAAGTTATCATTGCCAGTTGGGCAAACGGACGCTGGATATAACAGGCACGGAGTAAAAATCACCCGATGCAGTCCATTTCACCATCTTTCTAAGGATGTTTTCGACTGAAGTGTTGAAAGCTAGACTGGGGCGGGCGCGGGGGCCATGGCGAAAAGCGGGAGCAGCGTCCGCAAAAGACGGACTAAGTCGCTGACATTCACGGAGGGGCGTTTACGTTTGGGCTTTGCCCACTACCCGACCTGAATGTGAGTGACTTAGGCCGGGGTGCGTTGGGCGGTTGCTTTTCGCCTTGATTTTTTGCAACTTTTGTATCAAGACAAAAGTTGGTAAAATTGTTAAAGTATTGATTATTAACAAGTTGTATTTTAGTTATATAGAAGCAGAAAGTGACAAAAACAAATAGTTTGGCTGTCCGCTAAACTTTTAGCGGAC
>JAZQPN010000275.1:0-15333 GCA_045628585.1 Bacteroidales bacterium
TCCTCTTCGGGCGTCAAGGCAACATACTTTTTCCGCAAAGGGTCGAAGACGAGCGTCTTACCGTTTTCCGTTTTGGTCTTAAACCATTGCAGTTGAGACATGGCAATTCTGTATTAAAACTGTGCAAAAATAACAATAATGGCGAAATTCCCTTATTTTTGCAGCAACAATCAGTTTCAACACATGAAAAAATCATTTTTTATCGCCACGGCCATTTTGCTTTCCTGCCTGGAATGCCAAAGAAATAACGACACTTTGACAGGGACCTGGAAGGCCGAAAAGGTTGCCGTCGACTTTGACGAAAGGCTCAGCACGCCTGAAATCGTGAAACAGACTGGCATTGTCGAAAAGGAAAACCTATTCATTATTGCAGCCGATTCAACCCTGACTTTCATCAGCCAAGACGACACGATAAAGGGAATTCTCTCTGTCAAAGGAGCACAAGTTTTGCTCAATGACAAAACTTTCGGCACCATCACCGAAGACGGCATCATCACTGCCGAAACCACGCCTTTTGGCAAAATCACTATTAATTACCGGAAGGTTCGGTGAATTTCAGGCTGTAAAGAATTGCTTCAAGCTGCAGCATTTGGTCGCGCTTTTTCTGGTTCGGCTCGTAATAATAACCTTCCACGGTGACCAAATTGTTCGTATTCGGATTCACGAAGGAATACGACACGAAAGGCCCGCCCATGAAATCATTCTCAACGCACCACATGCCACGCATTTCGAGGGCATAATCGGTAGGAAAATCGGAGGCAAATGTCAGCATGGGCGGAACAAATTCCATTTCCGTTTTCATGTAGGAGCCTTCCAATGGGCCAGGGATATGCTGTTGCAGCATGCGGTCGCGGAAAGCCACGAGACTCTCCTTGCTGAATTGGGCCGTATCCAAATAAGGTGTCTGATAAATCAAAATGCAGGCGCTTGAGCGTTCCAGTTCCTTGCGGATCCACATGAAATCCGATTCATTTTTGCCGATATAGAAACCTTGCGGAACCGTAAGCGTGAAACCGAAATTCTTACCGATGGCGTTTACAACATCGTTATCGACCGACGGACGAAACACATTCATGATGCGTGTGCGTTCAACCTGGTCGAACCAAAACTTGAAGGTTTCCTTCTGGTTCTCAAACTGTTCCACCCAAGCCGTGCGGCTTGGCGCCGTGATTTTCACATAACGTTGCGGAGCCGCCCACATATCCACTGCCGTTTCCGTGACAGCCTTTTCCATTTCCGGCTTGATTTCGACTTCAATGATGCACTTATGCTTCTTGAACATGTCCGAAAAACCCGACACGTTGACATGAGCCAAATCATTCATCGATTCAGGCTGTGGCAAACCATATTGATAATCAAGAAAATAATAGCGGATGCTATCGCCAATCATGCCGTTCCACTGCTCGTCGTTTTGCGTGACGATAAGGATTTCGGAAGTGCCACCCGCCGAGCGGTCTTTGCGGATTGTCTGCTGTTTTTCATCGCAAGAGGTGACGGCAAAAGCCAAAAGCAAAGCCGCCAATACAATAATGTTCCTTTTCATATTTGATTTATTAATTAGTTATCAGTTATCAGTTAACCATTCATTCATCACCATTCACCATTTCCACCTTTCCACTTTTCACCTTCCCACTTTAACACTTTATCACTTTTTAATCTTCAGTTTCTGTCCGGCCTGAATGTTGTTGCCCTTAATGCCGTTCCATTTCTTCAGTTCGTTGACCGTGCAGTGATTCTTTTTAGCAATGGAACTCAAGGTTTCGCCTCTCTTCACCACATGAGTCTTTGGGTTCGATGAGGCGGTCTTGCCGGAACTGCTCCCGGAACTCTTTCCGACTTGGGCCATAGGCGATCCCGAAGTGTAAATCACGAGTTTCTGACCAACGGAAATGACATCCTTTCTCAGATTGTTCCATTTCTTGATGTTTGCCACCGAAACGTGATATTTGTTGGCGATTTTGCCCAGACTCTCACCTTTTTTCACCGTATGCGTGATGCTTTCGCTCACCTCCTTAACCTTTTCCTCGACGATTTCCTCACGCACTTCGGCTTTCGACTTATGGCTGTAAATAGTGTCCTCCAATTGAACGAAAAGCAAAGTGTATTTCGTTGGGAGACGCAACGGACAAGCATGCGACTTAGAGGCAGGAATGATATTTTTCGTGTATTGCGGATTGAAAAACTTGACATCTTCCAAGTCCACGCCTATCACTTCATTCAGCTGATCGAAAGTCAGGCGGTCGTGGACCATCACGGTGTCGGTGCCATGCAGCAGCAAGCCTGGGTTCTGCGGATAGATGTTGTGTGCGGCAGCATAATTCATCACGTAGGCCACAGCGATGAAAGCCGGCACATAGCCGCGCGTTTCCTTAGGCAGATAAGGCCAGATGGCCCAGTAATTCTGAACGCCGCCTGCACGGATGATGGCCTTGTTCACGTTTCCCGGACCGCAGTTGTAGGCTGCCAGAACCAGAAACCAATCCTGATAACTTGTGTAAAGGTTTTTCAAATATTGGCAAGCGGCTTCTGTCTCTTTCAAAGGGTCGAAACGTTCATCAACCAAAGTGCCGATTTGCAGGTTGTAGTCTCTGCCAGTGCCCAGCATAAACTGCCACAAGCCTTTGGCACCAGCTCGCGAGCCAGCCGTCGGATTCAGGGCCGATTCAACCATGGCCAAATATTTCAGCTCGAGCGGCAGATTGTATTTGGCAAGCATTTCCTCAAACATAGGAAAGTAAACATACGACAAACCCAACATTTTGCTCGACTGCTGGCGCAAACGGTTAGCATACAAATCAATAAACGACTTGACATGCGTGTTGTAAGCAAAAGGTATTGTAGAAAAACGCGCCATGTATTCAATACGTTGCATGTAAATGCTGTCATCGAAAACCGGAATTTCGTCTCTGCGGTAACCATAAACGTTCAAAGCAGCTGTGTCGATGTCAAGGTAAATATCGTGAAAATAAGTGATATTGCTCACCATTTCAAGCATTTCCATCACCGCCGACTCATCGACGATGGCCTTGCCCGAATTCAAGTCCTTGATTTCCTGTTCGTCCAAATATTCAAGACTGTCCGGATCGACCGATTGGGCCGAAAGCACGGAAGCGACACTAAGCAAAATTCCAAATAACAACAGTTTACACTTCATAAAGGCAGCATTTTATGAGTTTTCAAAAGATTTATAAAGGGCAAAAATAATAAAAAACCTAAATCAAACACTCAAAAACGCCCCAAAATGGCAAAAAAAGTCATCAGTAATTCTTCATCCTGCTGGCATCGCATTTCACGAAAATGGCCAGCATGATAGTGAAGGCCATGAGACTTGAGCCGCCATAACTGAGGAAAGGCAAGGGTATGCCTATGACCGGCATCAGGCCGATGGTCATGCCTATGTTGATGGCGAAATGCATGAAAATGATGCCCGCAATGCTATAACCGTAAATCCTTCCGAAATCAGATTTCTGACGTTCGGCCAAAGTCACGATGCGCACCAGAAGCACCACATAAAGCAGCACCACGACAAGCGTTCCCTTGAAGCCGCCCTCCTCTCCTACTGTGCAGAAAATGAAGTCGGTATGCTGTTCGGGAACGAAATCGTATTTGGTCTGCGTGCCTTCAAGGAACCCTTTGCCCATCAGTCCGCCCGAACCGATGGCAATCTTCGACTGATGCACATTGTAGCCTGCACCTTTCAAGTCTTCCTTCATTCCGAGCAGCACCTCGATACGAGTGCGCTGGTGGTCTTGCAGTATCTCGAAAAAGGCAAAATTAACCGAAAACACGAAAGCGAAAAGGCAAGCGAAAACGGCCACCGTCCTCAAAATGGCACGTTTTTTCCGCATAAGCTGGAACACGACGGTCAGCACCAGAAGCGAACCTAAAATGATATACATCACTTTTTGGCCCCAAAGCAAGGTGAAAATGAACAGCAGCACTGCTGCCACACCCAAAAGCATGATCATCCCTGCATACGGGAAACCTTCGCGAAACAAAACCAGAATGAACGAAACGAACACGATGGCCGAACCTGTATCGTTTTGCAACAAGACGAGAATCATGGGGATAAAAATGACAAGATAAACCATGAAACGGGTACGAGGCTTACGCAAATCGGCATCCAAGCGGCTCAGCACACTCGAAAGCGCCAAGGCCGTGCCCAATTTCGCAAATTCGGAAGGCTGAAATTTGATGCCGCCGCCCAAATCGATCCAGGAAGTGGCGCCCTTGGTGGCCTTGCCGTAAACCAATACCGCAACCAAGGCAAACATCACGGCAGCATAGATGATGATGGCAAAACCGCTGAAAGCCTTGGCATCGAGGAGCAATACCAAAAAACCCAGAAACAAGGCAATGCCAATCCAAATCAGCTGCTTGCCGTACACTTGCGACATGTCGAAAATGCTCGGGTGCAGTTCGTCGTATTTCGCTGAAAAAATGCTAAACCAGCCAATCAGGACCAAGGCCAAATAAATCAGCACCGTGACCCAGTCGATTTTTCCTATTATGCTGTTTCTTTCGTCGTTCATCTTTCATTCTTATAGTTGATTACACCTTCCATCATACGCTGTTCGAGTTCAGGTCGTGTGGTCTCGCCCGTGAGGTATTTCTCTATCATCAGGCTGGCAATTGGAGCCGCCCAAGTGGCGCCATAGCCACCATTCTCGATGATGACGGCCAAAGCGATTTTCGGGTTGCTCATCGGCGCAAAGGCTACGAAATTGGAGTGATAGTTGCCATGCGGGTTCTGTGCCGTTCCAGTCTTGCCGCATTGCTCCAAAGCAGGCACCTCGAAACGTCGAGCCGTACCCGCAGGTCCGGAAAACACCGTGCGCATACCGGCCTTGATGACTTTGTAATGCCTTGCCTCCACACCCGTTTCAACCCTCGTCGTCATCACCTCGGGAATGGCCGTCGTGTCGCCGAAACACTTGATGAGGTGCGGCGGATAATAATAACCTTCGTTGGCAACGGTGGCAGCAATGTTGGCCAGCTGCAAAGGCGTCAGCAGCACTTCGCCCTGACCAATGCCCAACGAACGGATAGTCACCGAATTCCATTGTCCGTTATACATCTTGTCGTAATACTCGCGCGACGGAATATTGCCCGAGAGTTCGTAGGGAATATCGGTATCGAACTTATGACCTAAACCCATTCTGTAGGTCATGTCTTTCCAATACTGGTAGCCATTCTTGATGTTGCCGAACTTCGGATTGTTGATGGTTGCCTTAAACGATTCATAGAAATAAGGGTTACACGAATTCATGATGGCATTGGCGAAATCGGGAGAGCCGCCGTGATGGTGAGTGCATTTGATAGGCATCGAACCCGGACCATTGCAACGGAACTGCGTTGCAGGCGTGATGCTGCCGCTTTGCAGGGCAATCAGGCCGACGACGGTCTTGAAGGTGGAACCTGGCGGATAGGTTCCGTTGATGGCACGGTTCAGCAAAGGTTTCATCGGGTCTTCCTGCAAGGCCTTGTAGTTTGCGCCACGTTCACGGCCAACCAAAAGATTCGGGTCGTAGGTTGGGCTGGAGACAAAAGCAAGTATCTGACCCGTAGAAGGTTCGATGGCCACGATGGAACCGATTTTGCCCTGCATCAGTTTTTCGCCGTAGGCTTGCAGTTCGGCATCCATGCCCAAATAAATGTCCTTGCCTGCTACGGGTTCCTCATCCATTTCACCATCCATGAAACTACCCATCTCGCGGTTGTGGACATCAACCATGACCACTTTCAGTCCCTTTTCGCCACGAAGCTCTTTTTCGTATGATTTCTCCAATCCCGACTTGCCCACATAGTCGCCCATTTTGTAGTAAGGGTCGGCATCGAGCTGCGCCTGCCCCACTTCACCGATGTCGCCCAAAGTGTGGGCCGCAATCGAATTGGGATAATGGCGCAAGGTCCGGGTCTGGAAATAGAACCCTGGAAACTTATAGAGCACCTCAGCCACATGCGAATAATCCTCCTTCGAAATCTGCGACAAGAAAACCGATGATTTCAGCAAGGAATAGTTCCTTGCCTTCGTAATGCGCTCTATATATGACTCCTTGCTGATGCTCAAAAGGCGGCAGAAATACATGGTGTCGATGTCCTTGACCTGCTTCGGCACGACGAGCAAGTCGTAGACAGCCTCGTTGTAAACCAGCAGTTCGCCGTTGCGGTCGAACACCTTGCCACGCGCGGGATATTGCGTTACAAAACGCAAGGCATTGTTATCGGCCAGCTGCTTGTAATGCCTGTCCAAGACCTGCAGCGAAAACAACTTGATGATATACACGATGCCAACGGCAATGAAAATGCCTATGACGACGAAGCGCCTGTTTATCAGATTTTTACTCCCCGTTCTCATAACAATTTTCGGAAAGTGCAAAAGTAATACGAAAAAACAAGACGACGAATCTGTAGCATGACTTTTTTTTCAAAGGAATGTTTTTCAAAAAAATGGACTTAAAAAAATTGTTTCTATAAGGCAATTTCGTATTTTTGCACACTTTTAAGCAGTATTATGAAACACATTAAGTTTTTATCATTAGTGTTTTGCACATTCATGCTTTGCTGTTGCGGCGGCAATTTGCAGAGAAAAAGCAACGATATTCTTTCAAGATCATTCATGGGCGATACTTGGGAACGTTTTGATTTCGTGACAAATGACATTGAAATCGAGGAAGAGACCACCTTCGATTTGTCAATGGATATCAGTTTCACCGAAGCCTACCCATACAACGATTTCTCCCTGGTCTTCTCGGTTTTCGATGCCTACGGCAATCCATACCGCAGCAAAGCATACAAGTTCTCGCTGAAAGATAACGAAGGCAACTGGAAATCGGAACTGATTGACGGCTGCTACACTTTCAATCTCCCTATCAACAGTGCATTGACTCTTAACGAATTAGGCAAATACAAATTTCAAATCGAACATAGAATGCCCATCACGCCCATCGAAGGCGTCAGAAGTCTGAAACTCTACAACAAATAACGGATATGAAAACCTTTTTAAATCACCACAGGACTTTACTTTTGGTCACAGCGCTGGCCATTGTTTTTTCTTCATGCGTTCCTCAGAAAAAAATGCTTTTCTTCAAGGAAGCCAAAATGCAAACCGCAACCTTATCGGAAAACTATGTGAATGATCGTTCCGTCGACTACAAGCTGCAGCCGGGCGACAATCTCTACATCCGCGCCCTGAATGTGCTGGACGAGAAAAACACATCGATGTTCAATGGCGAAGCCAGCAGCAGAACCGTGTCAAGCGATGCCGCCATTTACTTGCAGAGCTACAACATCGACGAAAACGGTTGCATAGAAATGCCCCTGGTCGGCATCGTTGAAGTGAAGGATCTTACCGTTGAAGAAGCCAAGAACAAACTTCAGACAGCCATCAACAAATACGTGAGTGGAACCACGCTGCTTGTCAAGCTGTCGAATTTCAACATCACCATCACGGGAGAAGTCCACAAGCCAGGCATGTACAAAATCTACCAAAAACAAATCAACATTTTCGAGGCTTTGTCGATGGCGGGCAACGTCACCACATTTGCAAAAAACGACGAGGTGAAAATCATCCGTCAGACCACCAACGGCTCGGAAATCATCGTTGTCAACATCGGCGATGCCGACATCCTATCGTCACCTTACTATTATCTGAAGCCCAATGACATCGTATACATTGAACCGCTGAAGATCAAGCAATGGGGATTCTCGACCTTCCCGTACTCCACCGCCATTTCAATCATCACTTTAGGCATCACATTGTTCAACTTACTTAAGAAAAACTAATCGTCATGCAGAATACACAAACATCATACAAAACCCAAACCAACGACGAGCAAAACGTTGACATCAAGGGGTTGATTTTCACATTCCTGAACCACTGGTACCTGTTTGCCGGCGGGGCTATCATTGCTCTTATCGCAGGATTTCTCATCAACAGATACTCAACAGACGTTTTCCAAACCGCCGGAACTGTGCTTATAAAGGAAGACAGAAACATTGACGCGACATCAATCATGGCAGGTTCTTCTTTCGGCAACCTGCAGAATATGGGAAACGAGATGGCCATTCTCAAATCCTATTCGATGGTCGAACGCGTCGTCAAGAAAATGAATATAGAAGTCAGTTATTTTGAAAAGGGAAGAGTCGCAACCACAGAAATGTACAAGGCTTCTCCTTTCACAGTTGAATTCGACAGGAGCGTCCCGCAAACCGTAGGTCTCATGTACGAGCTTACCATCCTCGACGAAAACCACATCGCATTGAAAGCCAAATCCGATTATCAGAAGACCTACGACTTCATCCTCTGCCAGCCCGTCAAGAGCCTTTCAGCCGTTATTGAAACCAACGGCAAATATACCCAAGGTGACTGGATTGACAACGGCTACAACAGAATGCGCATCGTGTTCAACGACAGCAGCAGATACGAAAAAGACAAGAACCGCAAGATGATGTTCAAACTCAACGATTATCCAAGCCTCGTAAGACAGATGAACTTCTCTGTCAGCCCACTCAACAAGCAGTCGTCAATCGCATCAGTGGTTAGCACAGGAACCAACCGCCAGAAAATCGTTGATTTCACCAATGCACTGCTTGTCGAATACGTAAACCGCGGACTGGAAAAGAAAAACACAGTTTCGGAAAACACCATCAATTTCATTGACATGGAATTAAGCGGCATCCAAGATTCACTGACCATTGCCGAAATCGACCTTCAGGATTTCCGCACAAGCAACGACCTGATGAACCTCGATGCCCAAACTTCGCAAGTGCTTTCGACACTCCGCGCCTTAGAAAAGGAAAAAGCCGAAATGGACGTCAACCTGAAACTTTACAAACGTCTTCAAAACTACATCCAGATGCAAATCGACGACCCTGAAAACCTGGCTGCACCAAGCACCATGGGCATCAACGACCCGCTGATCAACAAACTCGTGGTCGACCTCGTTTCGCTGTCACAAGCCAAAGCCGTTCAGGTCATCTCGCTCACCGAACAGCACCCAACCATCATCAAGATGGACGAACAAATCCTCACCTCCAAGAGAACCTTGCTGGAAACCATCAACAACCTTGTATCGAACACCCAGATGAGCATCGCCGAAATTGAAAAACGCATCATGAAAACCGAGTCCGAATCGCGCAACCTGCCCCACAAACAACGCCAGCTCATTGGTTACCAAAGAAAATTCGAACTCAACCAAAACACCTATAATTATTTGATGCAGCGCCGTGCCGAAGCACAAATCTTGAGAGCCTCCAATACGCCCGACAATGAAATCATCGACGAAGCCCGTTTGGAAAAAACCTTCAGAATTGCGCCACGCACCTCAATGAACTATCTGATTGCCTTAATCTTGGGATTGCTCATTCCGGCCATCTATCTTTTCCTGAAAGACTTCTTCAACACGTCAATCCAAGACAAAAAAGACATTGAAAAACTCACCAACTTCCCAATCATCGGACAAATAGTCGAATCGAGCAGCAAAGACCCGTTGGTCGTCATCAATTCGCCCAAAGCGCCTATCGCCGAATCGTTCCGTTCGGTCAGAACCAATGTTGAATACATCACACAAGGCAAGCCCAAAAGCATCATTCTGGTAACAGGCGACTCACAAAGCGTCGGTAAGACCTTCAACAGCATCAACACGGCTTCAATCTACGCATTATACGGCAAAAAGACTGTGCTTCTAGGATTCGACATGCGAAAGCCAAAGCTTTACCAGGAATTCGGCTTGAACAACAACATCGGCCTCAGCACCTACCTTTCCAACAAAGACAGCCTCGACGATATCATCCAAGCCTCCGGAAAGATTCCGAACCTCGACATCATTACCAGCGGTCCAATTCCACCGAATCCAGCCGAACTGATAGCCTCAGCAAAATGCGACGAACTGTTCGTAAAACTGCAGGAAATCTACGATTACATCATCATTGACACGCCACCTCTTGGCCTCGTCACCGATGCCTTCCTGCTTATGCGCCACAGCGATGTCAACCTTTATGTCGTGCGCCAGCAAGTCACCAACAAGAACATCTTCGGCAGCATCATCAAGGACATTGAGGACCGTGGCCTGAAAGTCAATATCATCCTGAACGGCATCAAGCAAGAAGGTGGTTATGGCTATCGTTACGGCAGCTACAAATATGGTTACAGCTACGCTTACAGCTACGGCTATGGCAGATACGGAAAGACGTATGGCGGCGGATATTACGGCAGTGGCTACTACGGCGAAGAAGAAAGCGGCAAGAAACACTCGAAACACAAGAAAAGCGAGAAAAAAGGATAAAACCCATGTTCGCTAACGAAGAAAAACACTGGCACGCCATTTATGTCAAGTCGAGATCGGAAAAAAAAGTCGCCGAACGACTTGAGGAAATGGGCATCGACAATTATCTGCCTTTGGTCACCACCATCAAGCAATGGAGCGACAGGAAGAAAAAAGTCGAGGAACCACTGTTCAAATCGTATGTCTTCGTTCACTCCAATGCCAAGCAACACTATCCTATCCTCAACGTATATGGCGTGTTGCATTTCGTCACTTTCGAACATCAGCCCGTCATCGTTCCGGAAAACCAAATCACAGCCATCAGGAAATACATAGACGACTATGAAGGCAACAAAAAGACAGAAGAGACGTCGGATTTGCAAGAAGGCCAAATGGTACGCATCATCAGCGGTCCGATGATCGGACTGGAAGGCAGGCTCGTCTCGACAAAAGACGTAAGGAAACTGGTCATCTACATAGAAGCCGTCGGACGATACCTGCCGGTGAGCATTCCCCGGACAAAAGTTGAGCCAATAATTGACAACCAATAAAACAAAACCTCGACCTATTTCGTTTATTGGAATGAGAAACGAACAAAAATCAGAAAATTAAAACTTTGTGCAATATGTCAGAAGAAAAGAAACAGAAAACCGCAGCATGGATCTATGCAGTCATCGGAATCCTTGCCGCCGCAACCATCGGTCTTTTAATCTGGATGTCGTCCTTAAAAAAGGACCTCAACACTTTGGAAGCAGAAAAGGAATTGCAACGTGCTGATTTTCAAGCTGAAGTCGACAGTCTTATGCGAGTTCATAACGAACTGAAAGAAAGCTACGGCGAACTCAGCCAAGAACTGGCCGAGAAAGACAGTATCATCCAGGCCGATGCCGTGGAAATCAAGCAACTGCTTGATTCACAATGGGACTACAATCGCATCAAGAAGAAAGTGACCGCACTGCAAGCCATATCACAAAAATACGTGAAGCAGATGGACTCGCTTTACACCGTCAACCGTGAACTCGTAGCCGAAAACGAGCGCATCCGCGAAGAATACCAAGGCGAAGTGCGCAAGAACAACAACCTGACACGCCAAGCCGAAGAACTGACCGGAAAAGTCAACCTCGCCTCTACATTGAAGATTTACAACCTGAATGCCGATGCCGTGCGTTTTAAAGGTGGCAGAACAGAGACCGAGACCGACAAGGCTTCGAAAGCCGAGCGCATCAAGATTGACTTCACGCTGGCTCAAAATGACCTGGTCAATGCAGGCACAAAAGTGTTCTACATCCGCATCGCCGACCCAACCAAAGCCATCATCAGCAAAGGCAAAGGCGATGAATACGCTTTCGAATCGAACGGCGAAATGCTGCAGTATACCGAAAAGGTCAGCATCAACTACGACAACAAGGAAGCCTCTGTGAGGGCCTACTACATAAAGCCTTCGGCTTATGAAATGATACCCGGCTACTATTTTGTCGACGTTTACGAACAAGGCGGACGACTGGTCGGACAAACCTCATTGGAACTCCGTTAAGTTGATTCTCATCCGCAAACAAACGAAAAGCATCAGCCGAAACTGATGCTTTTTTTGTTGTCATTGAACAACAAAAGAAACACGAAACGGAACACCGTCGTGCCTGAGTTCACAGTCATTCACTTTGCTTTGGAAGACACAGAAAAAGCCATCCCGATGGAATGATTCAAAAAGCGTAAGTGAATCCCTGTTTGCGTCGAAATGACACTTCACGTTTGAGGGTCTTATCCCAGCACCGACTGCAAAACTTCGTGCGACTGAAGGCTTTTCAGAAATGGCGCATGAAGCCGCATGAAGGTAATGATGCCATCAAGCAGGTTGCGACGTTGCAACACATTCAGCGGCAACTGCATGGCTTTATCCAAATTCTGGTTGAGCATGGCGGAAAGAATGGCTGCGGAATCACCTTCCAAATAATAGGGATGAATCGGGGCGGATGTCACGAAATGACCTTCCATCATGTCGAAAAACGGCAGTTTTGCATCGTTAGTCTTGGGGTAAAAACCTAAAAACCGGCTTATTTCCAACGTGAAATACAAAGGGAAATTTGCGTAGCACTCGTCAGCCAAATCAAGCCATTGAAGGGAATGTAGGATGAAATCGTAAAGCACAACATTCTGCTCCTGTTCGGTCAACGACTTGACAAGCAGTTCCGCCACATACATCAGTATGGCGCTTTTGTTCATTTCCGAATTCAAGGTTTGGAAGAAATAGGCCATCTGCACATCCTTGATGTAACCCAAAGTGCTGTGCAAGTTTTTGCCGCTCACGACAAACTCGATGACATTAAGAGGCTGAAAGAAAGCTGCCCGGCTTTTCGAGGCATGGCTGAGCGCACCTTTAATAATATACGACTGTAAGCCTAAACTGCGCGTATATATTTTCACAATGAGACTCGTGTCGCCATAGCGGATGCTTTGCAAGACGAGACCCTGCAATTTTTCGTCCATCAATTCATTACAAGTATTTTGGTGGCAAAACGGTTTTGGCCTTCGTCGTTGCTGACGAAAATCAGGTAAACGCCAGGCGTGACCTTGCGGCCGTCGGCCGAGGTGCAGTCCCAGACAGCCTGACCACCTTCCGAAATCAGTTCCTTGACAAAATTGCCATCGACGGTCGTGATTCTGACAATCGACTCATTGGCCAAGCCCTTGATGCCCACGTAACCATTATAGTCGGGGCGAACCGGGTTAGGATAGGCCGTCACATCGGTCACCACGGGATCAGGGTCGGAAGCTTCGCCCTTGAAAGAGATGATGCCGTTGTCGGTGCCGAAGAAAACCTCGCCATCGGCATTGATAGCCATCGACTTCACCGCATTGTCGAGCAACGGACTGTTGCCAGTATTGAAACTATGTTTCAGCACGACTTTCTGGGAATCGTCGACGACGTATGCGCCCGACTCAAGGCCGAACCACTTGTTGCCGCCACCATCGACAGCCATGGAAAGCACGTTAGATCCATCAAAAAGATAGTCAAACTGATGCGTGCCATCGTTGCGGTCGACTTGCGGACGGCTTGCCTGACAATTGCTTTCGGTGAACAGTTTGCGCGAATCGTCAAAATAGCAAGGACCCGTATCGGTGCCAACCCACACAATGCCCTTGTTTTTGTCGACGGCAATGCAGTTGACTGCATTTCCGATCAAGCCGCCGGTGCTTTTGTTCAGGCCTTTCACCTGGTCGTCGGAAGCGATGTCGAGCGTTCCATTGTCATTGAACACAACCACCTGCGTATCCTGACCCACACGGCGGACAATCCACTTGATGTCGTGCGTATCAATATAAAGCGCCGCAATGTCGATGCTGCTGTAGGAACCACCCAGATTGAAAGAATGCCACTGTCCGTTAGGTTCCATGACCGAAAGCAAATTAGGAGCGCCTGAATTAGCCACCCAGAGATTGCCTTTGCTGTCGAAAGCCAAGCCGCAAATCAGAATCAGCGAAGGGTCGGCTGTCCAATAATCGAGCGTGCTGTTTTCCGCATTATAAACCTCCACAAGCCGGCCGTCCTTCAGTTTCAGAAGGCCATCGCCCCATGTGCCGACATAGGTCACAGAAGGGTCTTGCGGGTCGGTTACCGTACAAACGAAATCGGAGTAGCCGTCCAATTCAGGAAGTAAAGTGCGGTTAAAGCATGTCCATGAGCCATCGAAGCGGAAGACACCTTCTTTCATATAGCGCTTGCTCCAGTTGGAGCCGTGCCCACCGGTAGCCACCCAAACCTGATTGCCGCAAGCCTGCAATTGGAAGACATTTTTTGTGTAGGGACCATTCGGAATAATATCGTCATTATTCCAACTGTTGGTTGTCTTCACCATGCCACGATACGAATCGCCAATCCAATAGCATCCCTTATCGTCAATCGCTGCCGACAACGGGTTGATTTTCGTGCTTCCCGGCTCAAAAATGTTCAGCACTTCTTGCATCTGGGTATCGTAGACAAAGACATTGTATTGGCTGGTAACCAGGAAATAGTCGTCGTAAGCACGCAGCTCTTGCCTGACATCAGGGATGGATTTCTTGAAATAATCCCAACGGCTGCCATCGAAGACAAAGACCGTATCAGAATTAAAGCCTCCATTGTAATTCAGGTAAAGCTTATCGGAAAAAGCCTCCAATTCGTCGTAGGCCAAATGCGGATGAATGAGGTCGCGCTCGAAACGCCAGGAGGCGAAATTAGCGAGATTCTGCGCATCGCGCGAAGCCGAATACAAGCCGTCCTCAGTGGAAGCATAGATACGGCCATTGTAGAAAGCGACATCCTTAACATTTATCATGCTGCCCTGATTTCCAATATAATAAGTGTCTTTCACTTCGCAACGCCTCAAGTCGAAGACCACGATGCCAAAGCCGCAGGCCACGTAAGCCAGATTGTCATCGAAAGTCACGTTGTTGATGGTCTTGTTACCCAACAGAACCTTATCCTTGATGTCGCTCATATTCGTGATTTCGCCATTGGCATAAATCAAGTCAACATTGGCATCGGTATAGCCGACAAAGAGCAGGTTCTCCTTCTTGTTGTAGCGTATGGTGCTGATGCCCACATCCGACAAGCCATTGATTTTGTTCAGTATGTTGACGGAGTTGTCGTCCTGGTCGTAATAGAACAATTCGAAAGGTGTAGCGGCATAGACCTTATTGCCAAACACCTCAACATCAACAACTTGCTGAAAAGGAAGATGGGTACGCCAGCGTCCGATGGCTACATCGTCCTGACCAAAAGCGGCAAAACCAATCGCCGAAAGAAGTATGAGTGCAAAAGTTTTGATTTGATTCATATTGATACGATTTTGGGCGGTAAAGATACGAATTATTTTGGATGGAACGATTGGACGGGAAAAATATTGTCTTTGAGAGCAAAGGACACGAAAAACGCGCAAGACACACCCCAAAAACACTGGCGAACCAACCGCAATAACATACGATTTGTCCTTTTTTATAACCAAAACATTCAAAACCCATAAAACTATTCCCTATTGCCCATGATCTCGCAACCGCACGATTCATATCAGCCTTTCGGCTTTTTTTCATT
>JAZQPN010000276.1:0-23985 GCA_045628585.1 Bacteroidales bacterium
ATTTACTTATAATTACTTATAAATTTTATAATTAACAGAATTACAGTTAGTTATAAGAATTTACTTATAATTACTTATAAACTTTTTGGCCAAAATCTATTGACAAAATTTTGATGTCGACGTATTTTTGCATCAACAAAAAAGCTCATTGAGCCTGTCGAAATGGCGGATGGAAAAGTGATAAAAAGAATGTCCCTTCGACAAGCTCAGGGAGCAACAACAGATCAACAAAATAAACAAAATAACAATTCAACAAACATGCAACAGTTTCGCGAAATATCATATATCTCCCGTAGAGGCGTGATGTCAGGCACGCCAATGTCAATCGCGCCTCTACTTTATTCGGATAATAAATGCTTTGCTTTACATATATACGTCAGAACAGGCAACGCCAGTTGCCGCAAAGAAAAAAGTTCTTTTCATTGAGTATTGTTTGATTATTAGGTGTTTTTCGATAGGTTTGGGGCTCCCGCTTCAAACCTATCACTTTTTTTGAAAGGTTTACTTTGGTGACAAATCAAGAAAATTTCAGGACAAATTACGTCGTTTCTCAAACACAATTGTTATTTTTGCGGCATAATAATTCGGAATGGACACTAACACCATTGATATAATAAGGAATTACTTCAAGTCGCAACCTGTTGAAAAAGCCTGGTTGTTTGGATCGTTTGCCCGAGGCGAGGAACGTTCTGACAGCGATATTGACATTATGGTTGTTTTTGTTGATGGGGCGAAAATAGGATTCCGATTCGCAGGCATGATTTGTGAACTTGAAGACTTGCTTCAGCGCAATGTCGATCTTGTGGTGGAAGGTTCTCTTTTGCCATTTGCTGCTGCCAGTGCCGAACATGACAAAAAACTGATTTATGAGAGAGCCAATTAGAGACAAAGGCAGGTTGGAACATATTCTCGAAGCCATCAATAAAGCTCAGGAATACACCAATGGCATCAGCAAGGAACAACTGCTTGCCGATTCGCTGCGCACCCATGCAACAATCTATAACATTCAAGTGATAGGCGAAGCCGTCTATAAGCTTTCAACCGAATTTAAGGCGAACCATGCCGATACAAATTGGCGACAGATTGAAAAAATGCGACACATTCTTGTCCACGATTACTATCAGATCAATATGGACATTTTGTGGACAATCATAACAGATGACTTGCAACCGCTAAAACAACAGGTGCTACTTTATATCTCAGAAATGCCTTAGGGAAAACAAAAGCTTCATTTCTCACCCGAACTCATCTGGATTTTCGGCTGATAAATAATGTCGGAGGTGACGAAAGCCTCACGGAACTGCGGCTTGATGCGGCGCAAACATTTCTCGGCCTCGACACGGTTGCGGAAGTCGCCGACACGAAGACGGAAATATGGCTCGGCGTAAGTGAGATAAACCGGAATGTCGGGGAAAGCATTTTCAAACTTGCGCTTCATGGCCTCGGCATGTTTCAGGGCTTCGTTGCCGATTTCCATAAAAATATGAATGCGATAACCATTCGATGAACTGTCGATGGAATAAAGCTGTTTCTGTTTCTGAATCAAGGTTTCAATCTTCGAATCTTGACTAACATTCAGTGAACCACAATTTTGCGCATTGCCCACGATGGCAAGCACAAGTATGAAAAGGAGGAATCCGAAACGTTTCATTGTCGTATTATTTTCAGTCTGCAAAATTACACTTTTTTATTATAAGTAGATGAGCAAAATTAGTTTACATATTGAAAACGAGGCAGCGAGATCACGAGACAACGAGGTCGCGGGGATACAGGACATCTCGAAATCCCGAAGCCCCGAAACCTCGAAATCCATATTGAAGTTTAAATTTGAACAGTTACTTATGTGAAAATCCAATGAAAATCGTATTTTTGTGGCGAAATAACAAACGATGAACAGTAACCTCGACGCAAACGGATCACACCTCTCGAAGGCCGAAAAGGATTTGGAAAACGTCCTTCGTCCCGATGCTTTCAGCAGCTTTGCCGGACAAAAGCAAGTTGTTGACAATCTGCGTGTTTTCGTGAAAGCAGCGGCACAACGCGGTGAGGCTTTGGACCACACCCTGCTTCACGGCCCGCCTGGATTGGGCAAGACAACATTGTCGCACATCATCGCCCACGAATTGGGCGTTGGCATGAAAATGACTTCAGGCCCCGTATTGGACAAACCTGGCAATCTGGCCGGTTTGCTTACCAGTCTTGAGCCAAACGATGTGCTTTTCATCGACGAAATTCACCGTTTGAGTCCCGTCGTGGAGGAATATCTTTACTCCGCCATGGAGGATTTCCGCATCGACATCATGATTGAGACAGGCCCAAGCGCACGCAGCATTCAGATTGAACTGAATCCTTTCACGCTGATTGGCGCCACCACGCGCAGCGGCCTATTGACGGCACCTCTGCGCTCGCGCTTCGGCATCAATTTGCGCTTGGAATATTACGACGCACAGACCTTGTCGAAAATCGTGAAACGCTCGGCTGGCATTCTCAATGTGCCGATTGACGACACGGCGGCCTTCGAAATAGCACGCCGCAGCCGTGGCACACCGCGTATCGCCAACCTGCTCTTGCGCCGTGTGCGCGATTTCGCCCAGATTCAAGGCAATGGCCGCATCGACATCGAAATTGCACGCATCGGCCTTACGGCTCTGAACGTCGACGAACACGGTCTTGACGACATGGACAACAAGATTCTCACTACGATTATTGATAAGTTCAAAGGCGGTCCAGTGGGCGTCAATACCATTGCAACCGCCGTGGGCGAAGACCCTGGCACCATCGAGGAAGTGTGCGAACCTTTCCTCATTCAGGAAGGTTTCATCATGCGCACCCCGCGCGGCCGCGAATGTACCGATTTAGCATACAAACACTTGGGCAAGACACGCTATTCAAGAACGGGTGATTTGGACTTGTTCAATTGAAAAATCAGTGCTTCAAACATCCAATAGGGACCACCAAGATTCCATCTTCTCGACGGTAGGCGTATTGTCCTGTCCCGACAAGAACCATTAGGAAAGATGGTTCGTACATTTTATCGGTGTCGATTTTTTGTGCTAACAGTTTCAGATTGGCAGCACCTTCGTTAATGAGGGTTTCACCACCAAGCTTGATTTCTATCAGACCATAATGGCCGTTGCGCAGGTGCAACACGCAATCGCATTCGAGACCGTTGTTGTCGCGGTAATGAAACAAATTTCCATCAATGGCATCAGCATAAACACGAAGGTCACGCACAGCCATTGTCTCAAAGAATAATCCCAAACTGTTTAAGTCTTTCATCAGGTCGCTTGGGCCAATACCCAACGAGGCAGTAGCAATGCTTGGGTCAACAAAATATCGCGTGTCAGTGGTTCGGATAGCGGCTTTTGAGCGCAAGTTGGGATTCCATGCTTCCATGTCTTCTATCACAAAAATTTTGCGCAAGGCATTGAGATAAGAAGCAATGGTATCGTCATTCAAGGCATCACCTTCGTTAGCTTTTAAGTCAGCGACTATGGTGCCGTTGGTAGCTTGTGTTGCTTGATGCCGAGCATAACTGCGCAAAAGTCGACGAGTGTTAGTTTCACTACGATGCACAGCATCGACTTCGATGATTTCGCGTTTGGCTACTGCATCAATATAGTTGTAAGCCTGACGAAGCGCAGCTCGTTCCGATTTGCCAATGGCTTTCGGCCATCCGCCACGGCAAACGAGATAACACAAATCATGCAAATTCAGTTCGTGTGCTTCTACAGCCTTAAAGTTCCCTTCAAACAAATCGTAGAGTGACACGCTGCCATTCGACTCTCCAGATTCATATAGCGACATCGGCCTCATCTTCACCCATCCGAAACGGCCAGTGCCAGTGTGTTCCAGTTTTGATTGGTCGGCAGGTTCGGCACTGCCAGTCAAGATGAATTGCCCATCTTTTCCACGGCGGTCAACAATATATCGGCCAGCATCCCAAATTTGCGGTGCTTTTTGCCATTCGTCAATCAGGCGAGGCGTATTACCTTCCAATAACACATCAATATCAGTCTGTGCCAATCGGAGATATTCATCTTTGCGTTTGGGATCGTCCATAAAGACAACACTTCCTGCGTGTTGCAATGCAGTTGTGGTTTTTCCACACCATTTCGCGCCTTCTATCAACACAATGCCAGCAGCTTCCAACTGCAATTCCAACAATTCATCTGCGACTCGCTTCAAATAGCCATTTTCTGCTTCCATAATTTGCTTGTTTTATTATGCGCCGCAAAAATAGCAAAAATATTTGAAATACAACATTATAATAAAAATTTATTCGGGAGTTTGAAGAAATTCTGTTCGGGAGTTTGAAGATTTTTTTACCCAAGAAAAATTTGCATTTTACATCAAATTCCATTCATCTTGTGTGCGAAAAAACTATTTTTGTCAATTGTTTCAATTTCACAATTGTTTCTGCCATGAACAGATTATATTTCTTCTTCACCGTCTTTCTTCTTTGCAGTGCCTGCAACCGAAACAACACGGCACCTTCGCCAACTGAAAACACCCTGTATGCCATCGAGTCTTTCGTGGGTGCAAAACCCGACAGTGCCTTGGCGATTCTCGACACCTTGCCCTACCAGAACCTTTCCGAAAAAGAACACGCGCATTATTGCCTGCTCATAGTGAAGGCACGGCACGAAATGCACCTGAAAGATGATGCGCTCTCCGATTCACTCTTGCAAATTGCTTCCGAAGCCTTTATCGGTGGCAAGGACAAATACATGGAAGCCCAAACTTACCTCTACCTTGGCCTGACAAAGATGATTTCGGTGGAAAACGACTGCAAAAGCAGCATGGATTATATGCTGAAAGCAGTTGAATCCATTGACAAATGCAAAAAGGTTGACGAGCGCTTTAAGACTTTCAGAAATCCTAAGCCCAGCGATGAGGAAGTCATCACCGAAACGAAATGCCACATTTATCAACTGCTTAGCTCGCTTTGCCAAACATCAGGGCAGTTAGAAGAAGGCCTGGATTATCTCCGTTGGATAAAAGACTATCATCTTTCAAGGCATGAAGAAAACAAAATGTTCAGGATTTACATGCGCATGGGGCTGTTGTTTTTGGCACAGTCGGAATACGACAGCTGCCTTTACAATTACCAAAAGGCCTTGGCAGTGGCCGAACAAACGCAAAACCTTTACGATTGCGCTTTCGGTCGGAATTATCTCGGCCATTATTATTCCGTTATGGCGAACGATTCAACCTGCGCTGATTCAACAGAGCGCATCGCATTGGTTGACAAAGGAATAAAAACCGTCAAAGAAGGTCTCGACTACCTTCAAAAAGCTGGCGACCCCGCATTTTCAGCCACAAAACACATTTATTACCAACAGTTAGGCGCCTTATATTCCCAAAAGGAAGTCTACGACTCGTGCATTTATTTCAGCAAAATGAGCCAAAGTCCCAAAGACAAGCAGTTCAACGATTACTTTGTCAGGATGTTCCACGCCTATTACAAACTCGGTGACTTGGAGAATGCCGTCCATTATGCCGATGAATACTTCAGGCACAACGACGGTAAGGAAATCCAAAAGAAGTATGACATTAATAAGGTGAAAAGCGACTACGAGCAGCAGAAAGCCGAAGCCGAAATGCAATTCAGCAAACGCCTCAGCATGGCTATCTCAGCAATCATCATTTTGGCATTGGCAGTCGTTTTGTTGATTATCTTACTGATTTACAAGAAATATAAGACAAAGGCAGAATGGCAGCAAGCCGTGCTTTCGGGCAAAGTGAAGCAAGCCAACGAAACCATCAGAAACCAGGAACAGGCCATTCGCGAGTCGAAGGAAAGGGAAACGCTCTTGCAGGAAAAAATCGAACATGTAGATGCCGAAAAACAGAGTTACGACCGTTTCCTTGCCGAACCGGTTTGCATTGAAATCCTCAATTCGCTGCAAGGCAAGAACATCAAAAGCAACTCGAAAACATTTGATTTCAAGGGTATTGCCCTTCGCGACGAGCAAATGATGCAACTCTTGGATGCCGCCGACCGCAACCTGAACCATTTCCCACAAAAGCTGAAAAAGCAATATCCGTTGCTGGATGCCACCGACATCCGCTATTGCTGCCTCTATCTGCTCGGCCTGAACGAAGCCCAGATTGCAGCCCTCGTGCAACGCTCCTATCAGAGCGTTTGGACTCGCGCCAAGGAAATGAAAACGGTTTTCGGTTCCGACGACATTGGCAACACACTCATAAATTTGCTTTGAACATATTGAAATACAACGGTTTACAAGAATTTACTTATAATTGCTTATAAACTTTTTTCAAGAACTTATCTCACTGATAAATAAGCGATTAGCAAAAACTGCTTTATAATTCTTTAAAGGCAAAATGACACTCCGATTTGGTTTTCTGAATACATTTGCAACAAGAAAACTAACGGACGAAGTATTAACCTTTAAATTTTAAAGCAATGAAAAAGCACATTACTACTATTGCTGCACTTCTTCTTTTGTGTGCTGGGGTGCAGGCCCAGACCTACGACTCCATTGCACATCATCATGTAGGGCATTATGACATTGACCTGCGTAACATGATGCAGTTGCGTGATGGAAACA
Source organism: Bacteroidales bacterium (assembly GCA_045628585.1). Classification (GTDB taxonomy): domain Bacteria; phylum Bacteroidota; class Bacteroidia; order Bacteroidales; family F082; genus Limimorpha. Next base: position 6,576 of record JAZQPN010000276.1, read on the forward strand.
TCCTCGCCAACATCCAGCTGTTCGAAATAGATGAGCATGGCAACTATCTTGGAGATTATGGAAACAGGCTGCTGAAAATCGACCCAAATGGTGCAATTCTGCTCGATTCAGTCTTCGTTGCAGATGACGATCTGAATTACTTTCTCATTGAACGTAATCCGATAGACAAAGACAACATTTATGCGAAAGTGGTGCGTAATCTGGATGAAATGCATAGTGATTTGCGAATTTCATTCTTTGACGACAATCTCAACTTCAAGCCTGAAAAAGAAATCTGGGTTCCGCTGTCCGATACGATTTTCGGAAGCCTTTCGGACTCCTATTTCCTAGATGAACATGGTGATATCGTGTTGCGTTTCCCAATTACTGAGCGAAACGAATTGCACTATTACCGCATAGGAATTGATGGCAGCGTGAAAAATCATGAGGTGATGCCCAAAGACTCTTCGCCCATAAACTATGGTACAGCAGGAGGTCATGATTTTGGGATTTTCAATGAACAGCCAGCCGAATATTACTTTGCCGGATTGAATTCCAGCGACTTCAGCAAGATGTATATTCATGTCTTCGATTCCGCCTTGGTTTTGAAGGAAACGCTAACACCTAGTGGCGTTCCTGCGAACACCCAGTTTGATTTCGGGATGAGGGAACGAGTGCTTGATTGGGATGCCGAAACATTCATGGTCGCCTCGCGTTGGGACAACATCAATGGTTTAGAAGATGGTGTCCGCATAACCCGATACAGGAAAGAGGAGCCTTGTGAGGCATTGGCTACCTGCTATTTCCGCACTATGCCACAATTGTTAATCGGCAACTTTTCGATTGGCTGTGCCTTTCCATTTGGCCTTGCCAAGAGCGGTGACGGAAGCTTATACTTCTCGTATTGCACCCAGGATCCCGTAGCAGGAGGAGTCGGGCAGGTGTCTGTTGTGAAAATGGATGCTGACCTCAACATCATTTGGCAACGGTTTTGCCTTGAACCGGAAGGTTATTCGAGAGTCGGGAGCGAGTGCGTTGCTCTTGAAGAAGGCGGTGTCGCTGTCGGCGGTACGGTATTTGGCGCTCCACCCGAGTTGTTTTTCATTGTGTTCAACGATGAGGGATGGAGTGTTAATGAACCATTATCTTCTTTCCGCCCTTACCTCATCTATCCAAACCCAATGAAAGACAGGCTTTCCATCCACTTTTCGCCCGATGTGAAATTGGAAAGCATTGAGCTGTACGATGTTTCAGGCCGCTGCGTGGCAAGGTCGCGCACCGCTGAAATGAATGTGGAAAACCTTCCGGCAGGACAGTATGTGGCGAAAATCACCCTTGAAGGCGGAAAGGTCTATTCGAACAAAGTGGTGAAGGAATGATGATAATGGGTGATTGAAAAGTCAAAAAAAACGCTCAGAAGAATCGCGTATTTGACCTTGGTCTCGTTTTCTCCTCCGAATATAAAAATCCTTGGAAACGACTTTTTGGTCACCCAATACCTCCCAACAAACCAGCTCCCTGTAATTCTTATAGGTCAAAAAGCATATTGTTGCCAAAACATTTCATGGAAATTCCGTATTTTTGCGCCCTAAAACGATTGCATTATGTTCACAAGGCGAAAGAGATGGCGCGTTCCAGCCGGAGAGGAACCTACAGCATTGGATAGAAAAGTGATGGCTTTTGAAAACCGTGGAGCCTTGGTGCCGAAACGCACACTCATCCGCACTCCCGAAGAGATTGAAGGCATCCGCCGCAGCGGTGTCATCAATACGGCTATCCTCGATTTGGTCGGGGAAAAGATACATGCAGGCATGAACACTTTGGAAATCAACGAAATCGTTCACAATTACACGATTGAACACAATGCCATTCCTGCCACTTTGGGCTACGAAGGCTTCCCGAAAAGCGTCTGCACCTCTATCAATGAAGTGGTTTGCCATGGTATTCCATCAGCAAAGGAAATCCTGAAGGAAGGCGATATTATCAACGTGGACTGCACGACCATTCTGGACGGTTATTATGCCGACGCTTCGCGCATGTTCATCATCGGCAAGACCACGCCGCAAAAAGAAAAACTGGTGCAGGTTGCCAAGGAATGTCTCGAAATCGGCATGGAAGCCGCCAAACCCTTCGGTTTTGTCGGCGACATCGGATATGCCATTGAAAAACATGCACATAAGAATGGCTTCAGCGTGGTGCGCGACCTTTGCGGTCATGGCGTGGGGCTGAAATTCCACGAAGACCCCGAAGTGCTGCATTACGGCAAAAAAGGCACGGGCATGTTGCTGGTTCCGGGCATGGTTTTCACTATCGAACCGATGATTAATATGGGCACGTGGAAAGTCTTCATCGACGAAGCTGACGGCTGGACCGTAATCACCGAAGACGAACTGCCCTCAGCCCAATGGGAACACACTTTCGTGATGACCGAAACGGGTTTGGAAATCCTGACACACTAAGGGTTGATTTGCTGTTTGTTGAGACGCACGGCTTTGCATCTTTACATTCCAGCAGATTACAGCAAATATTATCGTTTTCTTAATTCTTGCAGTTCCTCGCGCGCAAGGTTCATCAGTTTGTTATAACCATCTTTCCTGTCGAGACGCGATAATCGCGCCTTAAACCTATCCAATCCGTTTTTTTGCCCATCACACGCAATATTTACTATTTTTGCAAGTTAATTAATCCCCTAAAGCAAGGCAAAATGGAAGAAGAAAAGCAAGATGGCCAGCAGCAAAAGAAGAAAAAATCGTTGCTGAAACGGCTCAACCAGACCTATCATTTCCTTATGTCGCACGATGAGACGCGAAAACCAATCATGGATTTCCGCCTCAACCTGATGCGGCTTATCCTGGTCGTCATAGGCATTGCCTTGCTGCTCATCATCATCACGACTTTCATCATAGCCTTCACGCCTTTGCGCGAATACATTCCCGGCTATGCCGACACCAAATTGAACCGCGAGGTCTACAATCTCAATCGCCGCGCAGATTCGCTCATCGTTGAAATGCAGAAACGCGACAATTATTTCTACAATTTGCAGAAAGTGATTGAAGGCTACGACTTCGCCGCCGACAGCTGCAACGAGGAAATCAACATATATGCGCCTTTGCCGAAAGAGATGCTTGATACCATCATGCTGAAAAAATCCATTCAGGACAGCTTGCTGAGAATGGAGTTTGAAAACGCATCGCAATACGACCTCTTCGCTTCGCCGGTTGCGGTTTCGCGCAATACCGAGGTGAAAAACTTCTACATTCCGCTCAGCGGCACCATCATTCAATCATTCAATGCCGCAAACGGTCATTATGGCGTCGACATTGTCGCCGAAAAGAACCAAATCATCAATGCCACGCTCGATGGCACCGTGGTGTTCGCCACATGGAGCATTGATAATGGTTATACAATTGGCATTCAACACGATAATAGTTATTTTTCGACCTACAAACACAATGCGACCCTGTTGAAAAAGGAAGGCGATTTCGTGAAAGCGGGTGAAGCCATTGCCATTTTAGGCGAATCGGGCGAGGCTGCCGAGGCCGGCAAATCGAAGGAAGTGCCACACTTGCATTTCGAAATCTGGTACAATGGCATGGCATTGAATCCTGAAGATTACATGAACTTCAAGTCAAACTATTAATCGGTGCTATTCGGAAAAATATTATTTTTGCAGACTTTTTTACACTGAAAACAGACAATCATCATGGTTATATTAATTAAGGTATTGCAATTCATCCTCGCGCTTTCGCTGCTGATCATCATACACGAACTTGGCCACTTTACCGCTGCCAAGATTTTCAAGACCCGCGTGGAGAAATTCTATCTTTTCTTCGATTGGGGCTTTTCATTGGTCCGCTGCAAACGCGTCAACGGCAAGCTGCGTTGGAAATTCTTTGCGAAAAACGTCCCTGAGAAATATGAGGTCGTCGAAAAGACCAATTCCGACGGCAAGAAGGAAAAAGACTACATCCCGATTGACCTCAGCACTTTGCCGGAAGACGACTGGCGCCGCAGCGATAATACGGAATATGGCATCGGATGGTTCCCGCTGGGCGGCTACAACAAGATTGCCGGCATGATTGACGAATCGATGGACAAGGAAGCCATGAAACAGCCTCCGCAACCTTGGGAGTTCCGCTCGAAACCCGCCTGGCAGCGTTTCATCATCATGTTTGGCGGTGTCTTTATGAACGTCGTGCTCGCATTCGTTATTTATATAGGACTGCTTTCCAGTTATGGCAAACAATATCTGCCGACTTCCGAAGTCAACAAATACGGCATTTCCGTTGACAGTCTGGCCTACGAGTTCGGCCTTCGCGACGGCGATAAGATTCTGGCTGTCGATGGCAATTATATTGAGAATTTCGCCCAGATTCCAATGCAGATCATCCTCGAAAAGGCCACAACTATCGAAGTGGAGCGTAATGGCGAAAGAATGTTAGTCACGCTTCCCGAAGATGCCTTGCAGAAACTTCTGGCCAAGCAGGACGGCAATTTCATTTCCTTCCAGACGCCTTTCGTGGTTCAGGATTTTGGCGACAATTCCGTGGCACAGGCTGCTGGCGTCGAAAAGGGCGATGTCATCATCGGCGTCAATGGCATTTCCACACCTTATTATCAGAATTTCGTCCGCGTCATCAAAAAGTATAAGGATCAAGACATCACTCTGTCGGTGCTGCGCAATGCCGATACCTTGCAGTATGCCATGCATCTTCCCGCAGAGGGCATTATCGGTGTCTATATGGGCAACATTAATGACTATTTTGAAATGAGCACCACCGATTATACGCTCATTGAAGCCATTCCGGCAGGATTCAACGAAACTTTTTCACAACTTTCCGATTATTGGAAACAGGTGAAACTGATTTTCAGTCCAAAGACAAAGGCCTACGAAAGCGTCGGCGGCTTCATCTCCATCGGCAAGATTTTCCCCGACACTTTTGAATGGAGCATGTTTTGGCGACTGACGGCTTTCCTGTCCATCGCCTTGGCGGTGATGAACATCTTGCCGATTCCGGCATTGGACGGTGGCCACATCCTTTTCCTGCTTTACGAAATGATTACCCGCCGCAAGCCAAGCGACAAATTCATGGAAATTGCCGAAACCATCGGTCTGTTTTTGGTGCTCGCTTTGGTGGTTTTGGCCAACGGAAACGACATCATCAGATTGTTCAAGTAAAAAAATAGTGAATTTATATTCGTGATTTTCAATTATTTGAATGATAACAGGAAAAATTATTTGATTGAGGTAAATACTAAATTCGTATTTTAGCGGTTCAATTCCTACAACAAAAAGTGAAATTGAGTAAGAAATTCAGACATATTGCACTCGTCTTGGCCTTGATGATGGCTGTTTTGTCAGGAGCAAAAGCCCAGCAAGCACCTATTTTCACTAATTTCACCAATTCATACGCTTACGCCAATGCAGGTTTTGCCGGTATCAGCCAGGGTGTCAATGTGTTAGGTCTTTACCGCCAGCAGTGGTCAGGCTTTGCCGATAACGATGGCAATGTTGTGGCTCCTACCACCTTCCTTTTGACGGGCGATATGCCTTTCAAGGTTTTGCACGGCGGACTGGGACTTTCCATCATGCAGGATAAACTTGGTTTTGAGAGTAATACGAATGTGAGTCTCGGTTATTCCTACCATCTGGATTTGGGCGGATCGAAACTCGGCATCGGCGTGGCGGGAACCTTGCTCAACCGTACCGTCGATTTCAGCAAACTTACGCCAACCAATTCCACCGACCCCGTTTTGCAAGGTTTAGGTGAAGAAAGCGACATGCTTTTCGATTTCAATGTGGGTGCATTCTGGCAGGTGCCCGAATCGTTCTATCTTGGTTTTTCCGTTGTCAACGTGTTGGAAACTATGGGCAAGGCTTTGGGTCAGAATGCCGAAAGCAGTGCCAGTTTCACCACCGACCGCACTTTCTACCTTTTCGCAGGTTATCCGTTCTCGTTCGAAATGCTTCCTGCTTTCACATTCGTTCCTGCTGTCAGCGTGATGAGCGACATCGCTTCGACGCAATTGAACGTGAGCGCGAAAGTGGTATATAATAATGTGTTTTCCTTGGGCGCCAACTATCGTCCACAGGAATCCTTCGACCTGATGGTCGGATTAATCATCAAGGACATCATGATTGGTTATTCATACGATATTAATATGATGGGATTAGGAGTGCCCGGGTCGCATGAAATCGCGGTCAGTTACTGCTTCAAGTTAGACCTTGACCGCACGCCGCGAGACTATCGAAGTGTACGATTCTTGTAAAATTATAGTTGTTTGGAGAAAAAAAATGTTGGTTCAATCATAATATTTTCTAATTTTGGCGGTTCTTAAAGGAAGGCCAAAGGCCAGAAAGAAGAGTTTTTGAAGAAGTAAAATATAGTAATTATATCATTGTCAAGAAGATGAAGAGACTACTGTTCGTATTTTCGGTCGCGTTGCTTCTGAGCGCATGCGGCAATTCTAATCAAGGTGAATTGGTTGGTGTACGTAAAACCAACAAAACCTTCAATCAGCCGGATCCATACGGCATGGTGTTTGTCCCACAAGGCAGCTATACCATGGGTGTAGGCGGCGAAGACATCACATCATCCTATCTGAACGAACCGAAAACGGTATCCGTTCCTGCTTTTTTCATGGATGAGACAGAAATCACCAACAACGAGTACCGTCAGTTCGTTTACTGGGTCAGGGACTCCATCGCAAGACAAATGCTTGCCGAGGCTTTGCCTGACAGGTTTGCCATCACCGAAAGCAAAAGCGGTGAAGTGTATGATCCGCCAAGGCTGAACTGGAAAGAAAAAATCGATTGGAACGGCAAGGATCAGGACGTGCGCGAAGCACTTGAACCTATGTACTTGCCCGAACACGAAAGATATTTCCGCAGAAAAGAAATCGACACAAGAAAATTGTATTATTCCTATTTCTGGATTGACATGCAGGCTGCCGCTCGCAAGGAATTTGCCGACGACAAACTTCAGAACAACGATTATTCGTTGGGCGAAGCTGATGCTGGCATCAATGTCGACAGAAAGGGTGCATGGTCGAACCGTAAGCAGGGTTACACCGACCGTTCCGTCTACACACGCGCCGAAGCCATCAATGTTTACCCCGACACCCTGTGCTGGATTCACGACTATTCCTATTCCTTTAATGATCCTATGACAGAAAAATACTTCTGCCATCCGGCATACGACAACTATCCAGTTGTTGGCGTGACATGGCAACAGGCCCGTGCATTCTGCGTCTGGCGTACCGAACTGCTGAATGCCTATCTCCGCACCAAGAAAGACTCCGACCTTTCGGAGTTCCGTCTGCCTAACGAAACCGAATGGGAATGGGCTGCCCGTGGCGGCAACATGCTCAACCCATATCCGTGGGGCGGTCCTAATGCCAGCAACGCCAAGGGTTGCTTCCTGGCTAACTTCAAGCCAAGAAGAGGCAACTACCTCGCTGATGGCGGTCTGAGAACTTTGGTCGTCGGTTGCTATCCGCCTAACGGTTGGGGTTTGTACGATATGGCCGGCAACGTTTCGGAATGGACCAACAGCGCCTACGATCCTAACGTGTATAACTTCACTTGGGACATGAACCCGAACTACACCTATAATGCCCGTCCAGACGATCCGCCTGTAATGAAGCGTAAGGTCGTCCGTGGCGGTTCATGGAAGGATGTTTCCTACTATCTCGAAGTCACGACACGCGACTATCAGTATCAGGATTCAGCCAACTGCTACACTGGCTTCCGCTGCATCCAACCTTACTTAGGCCGTAACAAGGGCGACAATCCTAAGATGTCAAGAGTTTACAGATAAAGATAAAAAGATTAACAAGAAAATAATCAACAAGTAATAATCAACAATTTAATTAATTTTTTAAAGAAATTTGTCATGGCAAAATCACAAGAACAAGAAAAACTTACCGGTTTTAAGAAATTCCAGGCCCTCACACAGACTAAGAGCTACAAAACATTTATGGCCTACATTTACGGTTGGGGCGCATCCATCGTTATGATTGGTGCTTACTTCAAGTTGACCCACATCCCTGGCGCTGATATCATGCTGGGTGTCGGTCTGGGTGTTGAGGCTCTCATCTTCTTCTTGTCGGCTTTCGAACCACAGCACTTGGAATATGCTTGGGATAACGTCTTCGTAGAATTGGAAGAAGACTGGGATGGCAAACAAAGAACTTCATTTGGCACTGGTTCGTCAAACGGTGCTGTTTCAAACGTTGAAGACGCTATGCTGAGCAAGATGTTCGAAAAGATGAACGTCAGCGAAGACACTTTCAACAGAATCGGTAAAGGTCTTGAAAAGATGGCTCAAAACGCTGGTCAGATGGCTGACATTACAAATGCAATGGCTGCCACAAACAACTATGCCAACACAATGAACAATGCCACCAAGACAATCGCTGAATTTGCTAACAACTATACCAACACCAATAAGAAGCTTTCCGAATCATTGGGCAAGCTCGACTTCAGCGCTCTCGATGCCAACACCATCAAGAAGGTTGCCAATAGCATGACCTCACTCAATTCAATCTACGAACTTCAGCTGCAAGGTGCTGAACAGACTTCAGCCGCCAGCAAGAAGTTGGTTGAAACAATGAACAAGTATATGGAAAACATGAGCGCATCGGCACAGAACGCTGGCCAACTCAACCAACAGTTGACGCAGCTGTCATCACGCCTGACCGCTTTGAACAACGTTTACGGTGGAATGCTGTCAGCAATGAACATCAAGGCATAATTCTACTTCAACCGAGTTTTAACTTTTAAAAAAGGAGAGTAAGAATATGTCAGGTGCAAAAGAAACCCCGAGGCAGAAGATGATTGGTATGATGTACCTCGTCTATACCGCCTTGTTAGCAATGAATGTCTCAAAGGACATCCTGAACGCATTCGATATCGTGAATAACGGTGTTCAGGAAACCAACTATAGCATTGGTCAGACCATCAACAACCAGTATGCTTCTTTCCAGGAACAGTATTCAATGGATCCTGAAAAAGTCGGTCCATTCTGGAATAAGGCTCAGGAAGTGAGAACGAAGACCAACGAAATCATCAATTATGTTGAAGCTCTGAAATGGGAACTCACCAGCAACATCGAAATGGACGACCCAAGCAACTTGGAAGCTGCTTTCGATGGTGAAGCCCCTCTTCTCGATAAGGATAAGACCGTGACTTCTGGCGACAGAATCATGTACACCATTAATACTTCAAACGTAAAGGCTCGTGATAACTTCAACGATCCTACCGCATTCCTTATAGAAGGTAATGCCAAAGCTACCGAACTTTGCGGAAAGATTGATGAGTACCGTACATTCCTGATTAATACCCTTACCGATGAATCAACATCTGCTGAACAGAAGCAGGCTTTGAGCAAGGAAATCGGTCTCGTTACCAATACCGATGGTATGGGCGAAGCTGTCGAATATCACGAAGGTTCAAAAGGTGGCGATGTCATCAACTGGGAAAGATACAACTTCTATCACACCGTCTTGATTGCCGACATCACCTTGATGAACAAGATTGTCTCAGAAATTCAGACCGCTGAAAGAATGACCATCAACAAGCTGGCTGGTGATATTCACGCAAGCGACTTCACATTCGATAACATCGGTGCTAAGGTGTTTGCAGAAAGCAAGTATGTCGTTTCAGGTCAGCCATACGTAGCTCAGGCTATGGTTACTGCTTGGAAGAATTCTCAGATTACTGCCAAGATTTCTTTGGACGGTGGTGCTGTGAGAGAATATCAAAGCGATGCTACAGGCGTTATTCCGTTGGAATTTGGTGGCGGCATTGGTTCACACAGATACACTGGTGTCATAGAAATGCGTGACCCTAAGACCAACGAAATGAACGAATATCCATTCGAAGGCGAATACACTGTCACTCCTCCAGCGAGCGTGAGCGTTTCAGCTACCAAGATGAATGTTGTTTATGCCGGTATCGATAACCCGATCAGCGTTGCTGCCGGTGGTAGCGGTAACTTGAGCGTCACAGCTACAGGTGCTACACTTGCAAGCGCTGGCAACGGCATCTATAACTTGAGAGTTACTCCAGGTGCCACTAAGGTTACCGTCCATGTCAGCCGCGAAGGCATCAATGGCAACGTTGACTTCCGTGTCAAGGACCTTCCAAAGCCAACCGCTCTTATCAGAAACGTTGGTGCTGACGGTAAGGTTTCAAAGTCAGCTCTGCTTGCTGCTAACCGCGTTGAAGCTGAAATGAAGGACTTCGATTTCGAAGGCGTTCATTACGATGTGACCGGTTACACCATGAAGTACAGAACAAAGGCTGGTACCACTAAGGAAGCTAAGGTTACAGGTCCTACATTCAACGACGAATGTAAGAATGCCCTCAACTCAGCTAATGTCGGTGATATGTTTGTGTTCACTGCTATTCAGGTTAAGGGTAACGATGGTAAGACTAAAGTCCTTGACTCACAGCTTGCCGTTGAAATCAAATAAGAATAACCATTAAAAAGAGATAAAGATGAAAAAGACACTTGTTTCAATGCTCGCCATGATGGTGCTTGGCGGTTTCGTTGGCAGTCTGAAGGCTCAGACCACCGACATCAAGCCACCGATGAATAGCATCATGTCGTCGCAGCAACAGACCATCATAGATAAGAAGCCTTCGCCACAGCCTGAAATTCAGGAAGCCAACATCATGTGGAAGAAGACCGTCATCCGTGAAATTGATTTCCGTCAGAAAATCAATCAAGTGTTCTATTATCCGACAAATCCGACTGAAGATTGGAGAAATCTTGTTACGGTTCTTTATGAAGGTATCCAGAGTGGTGACATTACTGCTTATCGCGTAGAAAACAATATTGATGACATGGTTGCTCCTTTAACCCGAGATGATTTTGAAAAAGCATCCTCAAAGATTGGTGATCCGCCGGTCATTTGGAAAGATGGCGAAGAAGTTCCTAACGAAGTCTCTTTCAAGGACCGTATGCTCAACGTCACCCGTCTCAGAATCAAGGAAGACTGGTATTTCGACAAGAAATTGTCGCAGTTCTTGGTCAGAATCATTGCTATCAGCCCGATTATCGTAGAAGAAGACGGTCTGTCACAGCCATGCTGGATTCCTTACGATGCGCAGACAAGAACGGTTTTGGCTCAAGCATTTGCATTCAACCGCAACAATGCAGCCGCCCGTTTGACCTACGACGAAATTCTGCAAAAACGCATCTTCGATAGCTACATCGTTAAAGAAGAAAACGTTTATGACAGATACATCAATTCCTATGCTTTCAATATTGATGCTCTCTACGAATCAGAACGCATCAAGAACGAAATGTTCGACTTCGAACAAAGCCTCTGGGAATATTAATGCTTGACAAACTTCAAAAAGAAAACTCCGGCAGTGATGTCGGAGTTTTTGTTTTTGAATGAATGTAGAGACGTTGCGTGCAACACCTCTACTGTTTATTATTTACATGGTCCACAAAAGGCTCAGCATGTCAGGTTCTATAATCCTTGGCATGAGGTATTGCATTGAATGGATTGTTTTTAGATTCAGCAATTGCACTTAGGTCAAACGGGGTAAGTATGCTTTTTTTTTGATGCGTAGTTTTATTATTTCGTAAAAATACTATTTTTGCATATCATAATTAATTAAGTAACGGCAATGCGAAACGTATACCTTATATGTCTTTTTTTTCTCTTCATGGCCTATGGCTGTGCTGATAGGAATAATGATGTTCCGCTTGCCACAAGATATCCTGAATTTCAAGCCTACGAAGAGCTGCTGTTAAGCGATAGCGACAGTGCCGTATCCAAAATGAAGGCCTTTGAGAAAAACACTAAACTTAGTCCTCGCTATGCCGATTCGGTGCATCTGGTTTTGATAAAAGCCTATATGAATAATGCAGATAATTATTCGAGCAATTGGGATAAATTGTCTAATGCGAAAGGTGATTTAAAAGTCGTTGAGGACATGGTTGAAAGCCTGAAATACTTGGATGAAATGGATGAAAACCATGAGACTATCTATCTTAGAGGGATGGCATACGATTATATGGGTAATGCATTTATGCATGTCTTCGATGGAGCCAAAACCCTTGAGTGTCGGGAACAAGCTTACTCTTATTATGCTAAAATACATGAGAATGGGAGATTGTTTCCAATAGCTGTTTGTATAGCAATTGGTTATTATATGAACAATGACTCAAAAAAAGCTGAAATATATTGCCAGAAAGGCGACAGTTTGTATGCTTTATTGAATGATACTACCGTAATATATCATTATTGTTGTGATATAAACCGCATCAGAGCCTACATTATGTACAATGAAAATCGGAAAAAAGATGCTTATTCATTGATTTATGGTAAGTTAGCTGGTGAAAACAGTCTGTATATACGCCGTTACTATGAATCGGTTTTAGCTGATTTTTATTATTGGGACAAGGTGCCGGATTCGGCTATAATTTATGCTGAAAACACCTTGCAGCTTGAGCAATCTTCTTATGTGGAATATTACGAAATGCTTATAGAGCTTTATCAGGCAAAGGGTGACAGTGCAAAAGCATCCTATTATACAAATGAACTGGCTGTTTTGACTTCGGCAAATTATACCCAGACAAGCGATAAGTCGAAAATGGTATCAGTCTATGAGCAATATGAGTCTGATAGAGCGGTTGCCTTGAGGAACATTCGTTATAAGCGCTATGCGTTATGGATAGGATTGGCCTTGTTGCTTATTTGGGCTCTTGTATTCTTGTTCATGATGCGTAAGAAGAAAAGACAAAAAGAGGAAAGCCAAAAGAAAGACTGGTATATTGGAGTGCTGTCGGGCAAGGTAAGGCAAAAGAATGCCGACTTGAGTGACAAGGAAAAACAATTGCAAGCCTTGAAATCCGAATTGAGCAAGACAAAAACAGAACAGGTTGATGCCGTCCCCGGATTGGATGTGGAGGAGAGGATGAAACTTTTTAAGGCAAAACCGATTTGTGTGCATATCCTGACTTCTGTTGATGCTGTGATAAAAACGAGGTCGGATTATCCGGAACTCCAATTAAACGATGAACAAATGACTAAATTCATGAATGCCATCAATGAGTCGTTTTACCGTTTGCCCTATCTCCTCAAAGAGGCTTATCCCCGCTTGACCCAAAGTGACATTGAATATTGTGGCTTTTGCCTATTGGGTCTAACCGACAAGCAAGTTGCAGCAATGACAGGCAAGACATACCATACGGTTTGGGTGCGTTCAAACAAACTACATGAGATTTTCGACAGCTCGCTTCCTATCGGTCAGATTATGTTTGAACTGCTTGAAAACTGGTACGGACAGCATTATCCTGATAAGTGATTTTAATTTTATTTTATTGAAAATCAATTGATAATAATTATTATTGTAATTTATTATCAGCAACTTTTCCTTTTATTACATGCGTGCATTTATATGGTGTAAGTATATTTGCAGACAATACGCGTATGTATGCGCGAAGGAAAAGCAAATCAATTATTAATCAATAACATTAACAAACAAGTCAAGTATGAAAAAAAAGATTTTTTCCTTCATGATGGCATTGTTCGCCATAATTGGTGCGGTCAATGCTCAGGTGGAAGTACAAGTTGGCTATGGTATCACAAGTAGCGAATACCTGCCTTCCTACTCGTACTACTTCTATTCTCTGTCGGAGCAGATTTATACTGCCGAAGAGATAGGAACCACAGGAACAATCCAAAAGATTGCTTTCTACAACAGTGGTCAGACAAAGACACGAAATTACACGATGTATGTGTCGTTAACCTCAAAAAGTTCGTTTAACGGTTCGAGCGATTGGGTTGTGCCGAACAGTTCCGACGAAGTTTTCAACGGCACAGTCACTATGACAGCCGATGAATGGACTTACATTACTTTGTCGACTCCCATCGAATATGATGGCACGCAGAACTTGCTCATCATTATGGACGACAATACAAACGGTTTTTCGCAAGGCATGAGCTGCCGCACGTTCAGCGGCCCATCCCGTTCACTCTTTATTTATGACGATTACACCGATTTTGACCCGTTCAACATGACAGCCGCTGGTTATTGCTATAATGAACATAACCAACTCATGCTGGATATGGCGCCTGAGGCGACTCAAATTACCGTTAATCCCGATGTAGTCGATTTGGGCTATCGTCCAAATGGTTGCTGGATGCGTCCGATGCCAGTCAGCATTTACAATAACGGTATCGCCACCAACATCAATGGCATTGACACTGACAACAATTTCTTCTCTGTCGACATGAATGGTCTTTCGATACCTTTCTCGTTGGGCTATGAACAAGAAGAAACCTTCATGGTGACCCATACAACAACAGCCGCTGGCGAAGTGTATGGCAATCTGGTCATTGACTACGATGACAGCCGTACCATTTTGCTGGCTGACATGACAGCAGTTGCTTATGATCCGGTTGAACCAGACGTGTTTGAATTGGCTCGCGAAATAGAACTTGTTCATGGTGAAACATACATTGACACTCCTACCGATGGCGTAACCTTGTACAATAACTATTTTTTGCCTCCAACCTCTATTGAAGACGGTATTGACGCCGTGTACAAGTTCACGGTTGACGAAGATACGTACTTCTCGGCAGCGGTTACTGAAGGAGAGAACGGCAAACTTGCCCTTTACACCGAGGACTTTTATGGTTTTGGCGGTCCTGATGTGGAAAACAACTATGTTGGCCGTCCAATAAGTGGCAATCAAACGGGTGACGAGTTTTTCTATGATTTTGAAGACAACACACTCGCTAATTGGACTTTGATAGATGCCGATGGCGATGGCAATAACTGGATGAACAGTGCCGATTTGCTTGGCACTGGTGCTGGCCATAATAGCGACTATTGCGTTCTTTCACAGAGTTACAGTAATACGACAGGTGTCCTTTTCCCAGACAATTATCTTGTTTCTCCGTTAGTGAACATCGGTAATGGCGCTACATTCAGTTTTTATGCCTGCGGACAAGATGCAAATTACTGTGCAGAGCACTATGGCGTTGCCATCTCGACGAACGGCAATGCCAACGCGTCCGATTTCACCACTATCTGGGAAGAAACATTCTCAGGCCGTAGCGAACGCGCACAATCCGCATGGATTCAAAAAAGCATAGATCTCAGTGCTTACGCCGGACAACAGGTTTACATTGCTCTTCGTCATTTCAACTGCTCAGACGAGTTTTATCTTGACATTGACGACATAACGCTGACGGCTGGCGGAAGAACCAACGGCAACCGCGATTTGGTTGAAATCGGTGTAGGAGGAACCGATGCTCAATACTATCTGCCATCATACGCATTATACTATAATGGCTTGTCACAGCAGATTTACACGGCTGAGGAAATCGGCACAGCTGGCACCATCAACAGCATTAGTTTCTATAATACAAGCAGTTGGTCGGTTACGCGAAACTATAATGTCTATTTAGTGAATACCGACAAGACGAATTTCAGTAATAGTTATGACTGGATTGCCGTTAATGCTGACGACCAGGTCTTCTCTGGTTATGTCAACTGGACGCCTGGTTCATGGAGTACCATTACATTCGATACCCCGTTTGAATATGATGGCACGAGCAACCTCGCCATTATCATGGATGACCAAAGCACAGACTGGTCAGGTAGTATTACGTTCAGCACATTCAACACCTATGCAAATCAGGCAATATACACCTATAGCGATGGTACTGACTACGATGCCTTTAACCCTGGAAACTATTATGGTTATACGGCAAACTATAAGAATCAAATCCAGATGGACATCACTGAATCAGGTTCAGATCCCGATGAGCCAGATGACAACGTGGTTGTTGAAATCGGTAACGGAGAAAATGCAACCCAATGCTATCTGCCATCATACGCATTATATTATTATGGCTTAACACAGCAAATCTACACAGCTGAAGAAATCGGTATGGCTGGAACCATCAACAGCATAAGTTTCCGCAATACTAGCAGCAGACAAGTTACCCGCAACTATAATGTTTATCTGGTAAATACCGACAAGACGAGTTTCAGCCATGGTTATGACTGGATTCCCGCTACTGCTGATGACATGGTCTTCTCGGGTAACATCACCTGGACACCTGGTTCATGGAAAACCATCACCTTTGACACCCCGTTTGAATATGATGGCACGAGCAACCTTGCCATTATCATGGATGACCAAAGTACGGATTACGCCGGTAGTGTTTCATTCAGCGCATTCAACACCTCCGAATCTCAGGCAATATATACATATGGAGATTATACCGATTACGATGTTACGGCTACGCAGAATTATGCTGGTAATACATTAACCTATAAGAACCAAATTCGAATGGAAATCACTCCATTTGCGCCGGAACCACCTACTCCGCCAGAGCCACTTGAACATATTACACTTGTTCCAGGCACATACTATCTGGTTGCCTCTTCGACCAGCGACAGTTTCACCGTCGAAATCAATGCCGAAGACATGCCTTGCCCTGGCTATGCGACAGATTTCTATCCGGCTGATGATGCTGACTATATTGACCCAGTTGGCGTGACACTCAGATGGCACCTCGATTCTCTGACCACGCAATACCGTCTCTGTTTCGGCAGCACCTACTACTGCGAAAACATTCTGGTTGACTGGACAACCGACCTTGCCGAAAGCTATCGACTGCCCAACTTGTTCAACAACACCAATTATTTCTGGAGAGTCGATGTAAGGAACTCGGCATGTGAAACTGAAGGACAGATTGTTGGCTTTACAACCACATTCAATGCTCCGACTAATTTACATTCAACCAATGCTAATTTCAACGACATCTACGAAGGCGAACCCCTGCACCTCGCTTGGAATGCCATAGTTGACCGCACATTCCGCCAATACAACATCTACCAGAACGGTGAACTCATCGGCAGCACAACTTCCACCCCTAACCCAGATGCCACAACAACTTATGATGTTGAAGATTTGGACTACAGCCTTGACGGCTATGTCTTCAATGTCACAGCTGTCTACGATGAAGGCGAATCAGCGTTCAGCAACGATTTGATCATCGCCGTTTCAGGCGAAGGCGAAGTTGAAGGTTACGTTTACGAACAGGATGGCGCCACCGGCATCGCTGGCGCTACCGTCACCATAACCAACGTTGACGAATTTGGCCGTCTCCACACCTACACCTTCACCACCGACGCTAACGGTTACTACACAGGTGTCGTTTTGGCAGGCGAATGTGGCGCTGTAGCTACCTGCGCAGGCTACCAGGATGTGGCTTACGAAAACAACCCATTCGCAATCGTTTACGGCGAACTCACTCCTGACATCAACTTCATCATGGACGAAGTCTACACTCCAGTCGGTGAAGTCATCGCCGAATACTATCCTGATCCGGAAGATCCAGAAAGCCCATACGTAAAGGTTTACTGGGGCTGGAACGTGATGAGCTC
>JAZQPN010000277.1:0-2424 GCA_045628585.1 Bacteroidales bacterium
TACTGACGGCATCGTTCTCCAGCCCACCCATATCATTGGCAAGCGGATCAACTCATCAGGTGAAATTATCAAGACGCTGGAATCCGACTTCTCATATTCTGGAGATGGCAAGCCTGCTGAATATCTTTTTTCCGAGTATGCTCTTCGAACAAACTATAGTTTTGAAGGAGACTACCTCATTAAAGAGTATACGATGCATAACGGCGGGTGGCCTGTGTTTGGCGAAAGCCTGAATTACGAGTATGAAGATGGAAGGGTGAAAACCATAACCCATTTATGGGGCCAGATGAATGCAAACGAGTATTGGCAATATGAATACTACGAAGATGGCCGCCTAAAGCAGATGGACTATGAGGAAGACATTATTACCCCAAGCGAATACCACCAGCATTACCTCTATGATTATGAAAATGAGGGCCGGACTAAAATCGAATCGTACTGGACATCATGGCCGATTGAAGGTACTGTGCTGAGAAGAAAAACAACAAGCCAATATGACGAGTTGTTCCGCGTCGTCACTGAGAATGTCGAGAACTATAGCGTCGAAGGAGATTTGACCAGCAGCAGAATGACGACCTACTCATACACCGAAAGCGGCAAGGAAGAAAGCAGAATCGAACAAGTGCTCACCGACGGCGAATGGGTCAACTCCACCATTCAGCGTTTTACATACGATGACCTTGACCAAATTATCGAACAAGAAAACGGATCATGGTCAGCCAGCAATGGAGACTGGGAAATTACAAGGAAAATCATTTTTGAGTTTTCGGAGGATGGAAAGACTTATACTGTTTCATTCTATAAAAAGAGTGAAGAACAGTGGGTTTGGGACGTGTTCAACAACCAAACTATCCTTTTCCCATCATACTTGAAGATACAGCAAAGGGCGCTCAGATACTATATGTATGAAGACATGAATGGAGGTGGTAGTATCAACCAATTTGAATTTATGCTTGAGGCCTTTGAAGAACCGGTTTATTTGAATGTAACCGAAGACAAGGAAAACGCTTGCGTTGCTTATCCCAATCCGGGAAATAGTGTGGTGAAATTGGAAACAAATACTATGGACGCTGTGGTGCGCTTCTACGATTTGCAAGGTAAGCTAATGGTGACTAAACCCTTCGATTTTAACATTGATGTAAGCACCGAAAACTGGCCTGAAGGCATTTATCTCTGGGAAATCTGGCACGGCAACCAGAAGGAAGCCTGCGGCAAGTGGGTGAAGGAATGAATTACATTGTCACCTTTACATTTTCCAATGGAGATGAGTATTATGGTGAGTTTACGGTAACAGAGTGATGAACAATAAAGAAGGTGATATGGTGAAAAACAAGTTCATTCGATGAAGCCTCCATTGCGGGGCTATAATGAGAAAGGTACTATAGGAAAGGGCTTGTGAAGAAACCCCGAAAACCGCCTCAGAGCACCCAGAGGAAATCGTGGAAGACACTGCGGCGACAGACACGATGGAGGCATTCCGTGAGCGGATGCAGCGGTGGAATTTGCTGCATGAATCGTGTGTAAGCAAACCCGATAAGTGATGGCGGCAAGTTCATCAAATAAACAATCCCGTGCGTAGGCAGCGAACTGCTTCACACGGGATTGTTTTAGATAAATGCTAAAATCTTACTTCCAGCCGAAAGGATGGCCGCTCAACGGCAGTTTTGCCATCGGGTGATAGTCGCCAATTAAGCCGACAGGCTGGGCATTGCGGATTTCGTAGACGATTTCGATGCAACGTCGTGCTTCGGAAATGCTGAAGCCACGGCCTGCAAGGATTTCCTCGTAACTCTTGGTGTGGAGCTCGGTGAATCCTTGGCTGAACTCAAATTCCTCGCCATCAATGTTGATGGTGCGATAGGTGCGTTTTTCGCCTTCAACGGCATTTTCAGGCAAAGTCTCAGCATTGATGCTCAGGAAGTAACGCACACGGGCGCGCTTCAATTCCAAATAACCGGCAACACGGTCGTGTGAAGCGACGTGAACGATGTTTTTCTTCACATCACCGAAAATCCACGACAGCATATCGTAGAAATGAACACCGATATTCGTTGCAATGCCACCGCTCTTGTTGACATCGCCTTTCCATGAAGTATAATACCAGTAACCTCTTGAAGTGATGTAAGTTAAATCCACATCGTAGATTTTATCCTTCGGACCTTCCTCAACCTTTTTCTTCAAGGCAATGATGGCAGGATGCAGACGGAGCTGAAGAATGGTATAGGCCTTGTGACCTTGGCGTTCTTCGACCTTTTCCAAAGCATCGATGTTCCATGGATTCAAAACGACGGGTTTTTCGCAGATGACGTCAGCACCAAGGCGCAAACCGTAACGTGTGTGGGCGTCGTGCAGATAGTTTGGCGTGCAAACACTCACATAATCAATCTGTTTGCCTTCATCCTTGAGTTTTGTGCAATGACGGTC
>JAZQPN010000278.1:0-9605 GCA_045628585.1 Bacteroidales bacterium
GAAATCGGCAATGGCGTTCATGTCACCGTTACCTTCAATCCTGGCAGCTGGTCATACGAATGCTCCTACACCATCAAGTATGAAGACGGCACCATCATCCATAACGGTCAGCAGGACGACTGCGAATTTGACGTCGACTGCGCCGGTTCAGGCCCAAGCAGCGAACTTAACCCTGTCAGCAACCTCAACGCTTCCGTTGAAGGCCTCAACGTCACCCTGACCTGGACTGCTCCACAAGGTGCTACCAGCTATACAATCGCCCGTAATGGCATCAACATCGGTGAAACAACAGAAACCACTTTCACTGATGAAATTCCTGGTGAACTCACCTATACCTACAGCGTTACAGCAGTTTACGCTGACGGTGTTTCAGCTCCTGAAACCATCATGGTCACCATCGACCTGAATGTCAACGAAAACGAAGCTGAATTCCGCATCTATCCTAACCCTGTCAACAACATGCTCTACATCAACGGCGGCAATGCCGAATACAGTTATGTGATGTTCAACGGCATGGGTCAGCAGGTTGCCAACGGCACCGCTCAAGGCGCACAGCAAATCAACGTCAGCGGCATGGCCAAGGGCATCTACTTCATCCGCCTCACCGCAGGTTCAAAGACCAGCGTTGAAAAGGTTGTGGTTGAATAACGAATAATAACCGATTCGGGAGGCGGCGCGAGTCGCCTCCCATCATTTTAATATTTCTACAATGAAAAAAACTTTCTTAACACTCATGCTTGCCGCAATGTCATTCATGACATTCGGACAAAGATGGACTGCACTGAGCAGCAATACGCCCGCCCAGCCACAAGTCAAACTGATTTCGAGCAGCGAGGAACAGATTGTTGTCAGCTTCTCATTGGAAGGCTTCAGCACCACAAGAGTTGAAACCCCTAATGGAATCCAGAACATCATTTCCGTTCCGAAAATGGCTCCTACGCTGATTGCCGGAGCTCCTGACCTGCCGCACTTCCCAATTCCTGCACTCATCGGCGACATGGCCGAAATGGGCGTCAAGGTTACTGATGCACAATTCACCGATTTCAACATTGAAGTCGCTCCTTCAAAAGGCAACATCAGCCGTCAGATCGACCCTAAAACCGTCGCTTACACCTATGGTGAAATGTACTCTCAGAACGCTTTCTATCCAGCCGAACAGGCTTACTTGGAAGCTCCTTACATCATCCGCGACTTCCGTGGCCAGAACATCATGGTTACGCCTTTCGCCTACAACCCTGTGACGAAGACCTTGCGCGTGTTCACCAGCATGACCATCACCATGACCAAGCTGAGCGACAACGGCGAAAACCCGAAACTCGCCCGCAAGTCAAATGCCATCAAGGTCACTCCTGAAATGGAGAACGCTTACAGCCGTCGTTTCATCAATTTCGGCATGCAGACAGCCAAATACACTTTCACCGAAGACCAAGGCGAAATGCTCGTCATCTGCCCTGAACAGTACATGGAAGCCATGCAGCCATTCGTTGACTGGAAGAACATGTCAGGCCGCCCTACCACAATGGTGAGCGTCGCTCAAGCCGGCGGTAACAACGCCAACAACATCAAGGCTTATATCCAGGACCTTTATGAAAACAAAGGCCTCACATTCATCCTGCTCGTTGGCGACTATGCCGACATCACTCCTCACAGCATGAACGGCGGTTGCTCCGACAACTGGCTTGCCATGCTCGAAGGCAACGACTACTATCTTGAAGCTTTCGTTGGCCGTTTCTCGGTTGAAAGCATTAAGGATGTGGAAACCCACGTCAACAAGGTGCTTTATTACGAGCGCGACATGCCTAGCAGTGTCACTTGGGCCGATCACGGCTTGGGCATCGGTGCCATTGGCGCCGGTTATGGTCACTTCGGCGAAGACGACTACCAGCACATCGACCTCATCCGCGACACCCTGCTTCACTACACCTACACAAACGTAACCGACCTTCACCAAGGTGGCGGTGCCAGCGCTAACTCAATCAGTGCCGCTATCAACGATGGTGTAAGCATCATCAACTACTGCAACCACGGTTCGGAAACAAGCTGGGGCGTAGCCAACTACAGCAACAGTCACGTCAACGCCCTGACTAACGACTACATGTGGCCTATGGTCATTTCAGTAGCATGCCTGAACGGCAAGTTCAACTACAGCCAGCCATGCTTCGGCGAGACATGGCTCCGCGCTACCAACAACCAGGACGAAAGCATTCCTACAGGTGCCGTTGGCGGCATGTTCTCATGGATTTCACAGCCTTGGATTCCTCCACAATATGGTCAAGACGAAATGATTGACATCCTTACCGAATGGCACAGCGCCGACTTGTTCAACCACACCATGGGCGGCTATTTCCTCAACGGTAACGAAAAAATCCTTGACGCAAGTCCAGAAGACCAAGGCGACACGCACAACACTTGGATTCTCTTCGGCGATCCTTCAATGATGGTCCGCACCACCAACCCGACAGAAATGAATGTGTCATTAAACCCAAGCACACTGCTGATTGGCATGAGCGAACTCGGCATCACTGTTGACGCTGATTACGCTATCGCAACCCTCTCAATGAATGGTGAAGTGCTCGCTTCAACAAAAATCGTTGGCGGCAACGGAACACTTACCTTTGCCCCATTGACCAATGTCGGCAATGCCAATCTCGTCATCCTCGGCTACAACAAGGTGACCTACAATGAGGAAATCGAAGTCATTCCTGCTGACGGCGCATTCGTTACCGTTAGCGGCTACATGCCAAACTTCGGTGCTGTCAATCAGGAAACCAGCCTGAGCATGAGCTTCAAGAATGTCGGCAGCGACCCAACAAGCGGCAACACCGAAGTCGTCCTCACTTGCGACGACGAACATTTGCAGCTCATCAACAGCACAGCCACTTTGGATGTCATGCAAGGCAATGAGATCGTCGACCTCAATGATGCTTTCTCATTCATCATTGCCGAAGGCGTTGAAGACGGCACCAGATTCACCATCGATGTCACTTTGACTTGTGGCAACGAAGTGTGGAACGGCAAAGCCATCATCACTGCCGGTCAAGCTATCCTTGAATTCGGTCAGTTCATTGCTCCTTCAGGCTTTGTCCCTGGCGAAACAGTGACTTTGGCCGCCACATTCAAGAATGTCGGTCATTATATGGCTACCAATGCCCTTGCTACGATTGCCTCAACAAGCGAATATGTAAGCTTTGAAAATGAAACCATCGAAGTCGGCACCATCGAACCTGATGGTACTGCAACCTGCGTTTTCAATGCCACCATCGACGCTACTTGCCCGGAAACCGAACAGATTCCTTTCACATTCAGCATGGTTGCTGACGGCGGTCTCACAGCCGAAGGCACCGGTACATTGAAGAATGCTTGCGCCGTTATCTTCGAACTCGCCGACAGTTACGGCGACGGTTGGAACGGCAGCAGCCTCCGTGTTACTTATAGCGACGGCACACCTGCCGAAAGCCTCACCATCAACGACGGCTCAAGCGCTATCTTCACACGCGAAATCGGCAATGGCGTTCATGTCACCGTTACCTTCAATCCTGGCAGCTGGTCATACGAATGTTCATACCAAATCAAGTATGAAGACGGCACAATGATTCACAATGGTCAGCAGGACAACTGTGAATTTGATGTCAACTGCGGCGGCGGCATCGTTGGCGATGAACTTGCTCCTGTCGAAAACCTCGTTGCAAACCTTGAAGGCAACGTCGTCACTCTCACTTGGGACGCTCCTGAAAATGCCATCAGCTACAACATCTACCGCAATGGTGTCATGATTGCTGAAGAAATCGCTGAAACGACATATCAAGAAGAAGTCAATGCTGAAATGACAAACAACTACGCTGTTACAGCCGTTTATGCCGAAGGCGAATCACTGCCTGAAAGCGTTATGGTTGTCATCGACCTTGGCGTTGAAGAAAGCGAAGCCGAATTCAGAATCTATCCTAACCCTGTCAGCAACACCTTATATATTAATGGTGGCAATGCCGAATTCAGCTATGTCATGTACAACGGCATGGGCCAGCAAGTTGCTAACGGCACAGCTCAAAGCGCACAGCAAATCAGCGTCAGCGACATGAGCAAGGGCGTTTATTTCATCCGCATCACTTCCGGTTCACAAACCAGCATCCAAAAGGTTGTGGTTGAATAATACATATTTATCAATACTGAACGAAAAGCCTGCCTTCGGGCGGGCTTTTCTGTTTTATAATGACTGAATTTCAGAAAAATATGTAATTTTGTGCCAAATTCATTAGATAATGAAAAAGCACATTATAACACTCATAGCCATATTATTGACAATCAATAGTTTTTCACAAGAATGGCACAATACAGGCAGCGAAAAAGCCACAGCTCCGAAAGCGGAATTGATTTCAAACAGCGAAAAGCAAATCGTCATACAATTCCAATTGGACGGATTTTACACGGCAGACGTTACAACGCCGCAAGGTGTCCAAAACATCGTTTCCGTGCCCAAAATGGTTTCACGCCTCGAAGCAGGTTGCCCCGATTTGCCGCACTACCCTATTCCGGTCATCATTGGCGACAAAGCCGAGATGAAGGTCTCTGTTTCCAATTGCGAATACACTGATTTTGAAAACTTTGAGATTGCTCCATCAAAAGGCAACCTCAGCCGCCAAGTCAATCCTGAAGATGTGCCTTACACCTACGGCGTTGTCTATCAGCAAAATGCTTTCTATCCTGAAAAATCCGCCATACTCGATGCACCTTACATCAGCCGCGATTTCCGTGGACAAAACATTTTGGTCACACCTTTTGCCTATAATCCTATCACAAAAAAATTGCGCGTCATCACGATGATGACCATCGTCATGGAAAAAGTGAGCGATAATGGTGAAAATCAGAAGATTGAAAGAAAATCAAACAGTATCAAAAGCGATGCCGAAATACAGCATTACTATCAGAGACGCTTCATCAATTTCGGAAAGACAGGCGAGAAATACACTTTCATTGAAGACCGCGGCAAGATGCTGGTCATTTGCCCAGAGCACTATCAGGAAGCCATGCTGCCTTTCGTCGAATGGAAAAACATCTCGGGACGACCGACCGAAATGGTTAGCGTGGCTGAGGCTGGCGGCAACAATGCCGAAAGCATAAAATCCTATATCAGAAGCATATACCAGAACGACAACCTTGAATTCGTGCTGCTCGTCGGCGATTACAACGACATTACGCCATCCCCGATTTCAACAGGTTACACCGACAGCTGGTTCGGCCAATTGGAAGGCAATGACCACTATATCGAGGTCTTTGTCGGCAGATTTTCGGTAGAAAGCGTTGCTGATGTAGAAAATCATGTCAACAAAGTGATTTATTACGAGCGCGACATGCCGGCGGATTTGGATTGGTTAGACAAAGGCGTAGGCATCGGTTCGACCGACGGACAAGGACAAGGACACCACGGCGAATTGGACTGGCAGCACATTGATTTCATCCGCGACACCCTGATGCATTACACTTATACGGAAATTTCGCAACGTTACGACCGATACAACAACCCGACCGCCACACAAATAGACCAAGACTTCAACGCAGGTGCCGGCATCTGCAATTACTGCAACCATGGTTCGGAAACCAGTTGGTTTGTTTGCAGCTACAACAACAATCACGTCAACAACCTGACCAACGACTACAAATGGCCTTTCATCATTTCCGTGGCCTGCCTGAATGGTAAATTCAACTACTATCAGCCCTGCTTTGCCGAAACCTGGATGCGTGCCAAAAACAACACGACAGGCGCACCAACCGGTGCCATCGGCGGCATTTTCTCCTGCATCAATCAATCGTGGGCACCGCCACAATACGGCCAGGACGAGATGAATGCCATCCTCGCCGAATGGCGCGATGCCGACCTTTACAACCACACCATGGGCGGCACTATGCTCAACGGCAACGAATACATCCTCGATGCCGCCCCCAACGATTTCGGCATCACGCACGACACCTGGCTGCTCTTCGGCGACCCATCGCTGCTGCTGCGCACCACAAATCCAACGGAGATGAACGTCACCTGCACACCCGACGTGCTGATGATTGGCTTGGACAAACTCAACCTTACCACTGATATTGATTTCGGCATTGCAACGCTTAGCGCCGATGGCGAAGTGCTTGCCTCAAGCTACATTCAAAACGGTGCTGCAGAACTCAATTTCAGCTCATTGCAAAACGTCGGAACAATCACATTGACCATCATCGGCTACAACAAAGTGACGTATATTCAAGAAATGGAAATCGTTCCTTTGGAAGGGCCTTTCGTCATGCTCGACACCTATTCCGTCAACGACGAAAACGGCCAGATCGACTTTGACGAGACCACCGGCCTCAATATCAGCATCAAGAACGCAGGCGTTGAAAATGCAAGCGACATCACCGTCACTCTTTCGTCAAATTCTAACTTTATCGAAGTCATCGACAGCGTAGCCCACGTTTCAGGACTTGCCGTCGGCGAGCATTTTGCCATTAACAATCTGTTCACCTTGCAAACCTCCAACAACATCATCGACGGGGCAATCGCCACCTTTAACTTAGTCTGCTCCAGTCCGCAAGGCTCATGGACCAGCAGTTTCAATGCTGTCCTTCATGCGCCGTCATTGGCTTTGGTTGATGCCGCCACTTCAGGCAGCAACACACCCGGACAAGGCGGCACCTTAATCATTAGAATCAAGAATGAAGGCAGCAGCACAACACACAGTGGCATCTTGATACCTTTCAGCAGTACCAACGACATTGTTTTCAGCCACACTATCTATAGTTTCGCCAACATTCCCGTCAATGGCATCGCCACCATTGAAATGCCATTCAGCATCAGCGGGAATGCCAATAACGGCACCGCCTACGAAATTGACTTTGTTGCTTCTACAGGACTTTATTCACTGAATGGCAGCACCTTAATCACCATTGGAGCCGACAAGGAAGACTTCGAAACCGGCGACTTCGAAAAATACAACTGGATGTTCAGCAGCAACAACTGGACAATCGTAAGCAATGAAGTCCACAGCGGGAACTATGCCGCACGCTCTGGTGCCACTACCAACAATCAGAATTCGGACATGATTCTGACCATGCAAATTGCAACCGAAGGTGAAATAAGTTTCTGGAAAAAGACCTCATCGGAAACCAACTGCGACAAACTGCTTTTCTATATTGACAACACCGAAATGGGTGCATGGTCGGGATACCAAAACCAAGAATGGGGAAAGGTCTCCTTCCCCATTTCAGCAGGCACTCATCTTTTGCGCTGGGTTTATTCGAAAGACAGCTCCTCGGCACAAGGCGAAGACTGCGTATGGGTTGACGACATCCAATTTCCGCCTACCTCGATCGTTTACAACATGCCTGCCGTTGAGAATCTGCAGGCCGCTGTCAACTGCAACACGGTCTCCCTGTCATGGGAAGCTCTTTCCCCGAACTACATCTATATCATCGAACGCAACGGCTACGAAATAGCCCGCCAAAACAACACGTTTTTCAACGAAACCTTAGCCGATGGCATCTACACCTACAGCGTCATCGCCACCGACAACCAAGGCCATTACTCCACACCGAGTCATGTTGTCATCGAAGTCGGAGTGCTTTGCATCGACGACATGGAAATCAAATTCAACATTTATCCGAACCCGGCACACGGCGTGCTGAATGTCAAAACGAATTGCGCTTCATTCAGTTACGCCATTTTCAACAGGTTAGGGCAATTAGTTGATTCGGGAAATGCCATCGGCGGCCAACAGATTGAAATCGGCGACCTGACCAAAGGGCTTTATTTCATCCGCTTCATATCAGGCAAACAGACCGTGGTGAAGAAGATTCTGGCGGAATGATTCAAAAAAACGCACCTTATTTGTCAGGTTTCACGCAACCCCTTTACCCGCGGTTGTAATGCGGCATATCCTCGGGAATGATGATGGAAAACTCAATCAGTCCGCCGACGATTTGCTTTGCATCGTCCTCATACCAAGGCGTTTGGTAAATCAGTTTCTTCTTGCCTTTTTTCGAAATGGTGTAGGCATTCGTGTCGGCTTCATCAATCAGATGGCGGATAATGGCCTGCGATTTCTCGTTGTGGCAATTCATGAGGTTTTTGCCACGCGTGTCGCCGTTTACATCAATGGATGAATCGTTCTGATAAAGCACATTGCCATCCTTGTCGCAAACGGTGATGGCGAGATTTAATCCTTTGTAGAAATCCATGATTTTTAAGATAATAGGTTATTTTTGAATGTGAAATTTCATTTCTGCTGAAGTGGCACGACCCATGCCACCAACAATGCCGATACCATCTTTCACATTGCTGTAAATCTGGGTAGGTTCGGCAATCAGATAAGTGAGTTCTCCAAGGTCGCTGTCTTTGTAGGCATCGAATGATTGAAGATATTCGTAATAGTTTTCCTCAATGTAGTGTAGGTTGACAGAGAAAGTTTTGTCGTAATTCCCGAAATAGACCCAATCGTCGTAGAAACTGAGATTATAGCTGTCGCCTTGGAATAAGTCATCGGAGAAGATATTATGGTCGTTTTTCCCATGATATTCGTTGTTGATGAGCGAAGTTATGTCCATATTGCTGAAAACGGGGTCGGTGGAGTAAAGTTGGACGTAATAGTGGAAACCACTGAAGCCTTCAACTGGGATAAGGTTGAAATATTCCTTTTGGGGCGTGTTGGCGATTTGCAGGTTGAAATGTACCTTGCAATAGTCCAGCTGACCTGGATAAATCGTGTCATAATATCCTATCCAAGTGAGGCTTTCTTCATCGTAGTATTCGCTGTATTGCGGACAACATGGATTGCCTTGCGAATCGATAGCCCAGTAGTAGTTGGGGTCTTCTTCCAAAGTGGGATGGCATATCCTTTCAACTCTTGTGGTATCGAAATCCGTAACTACAGGCTGGCCAGGCATCGTGATTTCGATTTCAGTGGTGTCGAAATCATCAGAATGCACTTCGAAACGCACTTTGTCGCCTTCTTGATAGACGTAGCTGCCATAGCAGTAGTTGAACTTGTAGTTCGGGCTGTCATGGTAATAGCCATCTTCATTTAGAGTGCATGAATCGACCACGATGAGGTCTTCCACAAAAGCATCGTTGACGTAGAGCTTCACGGACAGGTTCTTTACCATGACATCGGTCGATGTGCTCATGAAAAAACGGCTTTTCTCGATGCAAAGGTTGGGTGTCTCGCCAACGATTTGCAGCCCGTTGACGACCAGTTTAGGGGCGCCTTCTTCGCCGTCGAAAGTGATGTCCTTGATGCACGAAGTGGCCATGAAAAGGACTGCGGCCAATGCGAAATATTTGAGAAGGTGTTTCATGGGATTCAGAATTTAAATGAGTAACTCAATGAAGGCATGATAGGGAAAATGCACACTTGGCAGAGGCGGTGATATACGATTTCTTCTCCTGTATAACCCGTCAACGTGTGCGTTTCGGGATAGACCAAGAATGGGTTGTTGTGGCAGAGGGTGTTGTAGATGTTCAGGCTCCAGGTGCGTTCGC
Source organism: Bacteroidales bacterium (assembly GCA_045628585.1). Taxonomy (GTDB): domain Bacteria; phylum Bacteroidota; class Bacteroidia; order Bacteroidales; family F082; genus Limimorpha. The sequence goes on from JAZQPN010000278.1 coordinate 9,506, forward strand.
CGTGTTTCTTCTGCTTATGCCAGTTGAAACCCAAATCGAGGCGCTGGTAGCTGTTGAAACGGTAGTTGTTGCGGTATTCCACATAGCCTAATTGAGGATA
>JAZQPN010000279.1:0-3109 GCA_045628585.1 Bacteroidales bacterium
TTTCCTTGCTGGGTTTGGTGGCCATGAGCACGCATTTCGCATCGGAGCGCGAAAAGACCATTGCCATCCGCAAGATTTTCGGCGGCACAATGGAAAGCGAAGTCCGCAAAAACCTGCGCGATTACGTTATCATCATTTTGATTGCCAACGTGATAGCCATTCCGATTGGCGTATGGCTTTGCGGAAAATATCTGGAAGACTTTGCCTATAGAATCGACCTCCATCCCTGGATATTCATCGTTACCGTGTTGATTTCCTTTGCGATAGCCATTGGCTCGGTGCTGTGGCAAATCGTCTCGGTGGCAAAGGTCAATCCGGCGGAGGCGTTAAAGAAAGAGTAAACGGCGAAGCCAAGAGGTCTCGAGGTCATGGGGTTACGAGGTCACGGGATCGCGAGAGCCGCAAACATCCCGCAACCCCGTGACCCCGAAGTCCCGCAGTCAAACAAACAATTCAACATATAAACAAACAACAAATAAACATAAACATCATCATGATTAAAGTAACAAATCTTAGCAAGATCTTCCGCACGGAAGAAATCGAAACGACAGCCTTGAACGGCGTATCATTTGAAATCAAGGACGGCGAATTTGTCGCCATCATGGGACCTTCGGGCTGCGGCAAATCAACGCTGCTCAACATCCTCGGCCTTTTGGACAACCCGACGGAAGGCTCTTACGAACTTCTTGGCGAGGAAGTCGGAAAACTCAAGGAAAAAGACCGCACCAAGTTCCGCAAGGGCAACATCGGCTTCGTGTTCCAGAGTTTCAACCTGATTGACGAACTCAGTGTGTATGAGAACATTGAACTGCCTTTGCGTTACATGAACATCGGCGCCGCCGAGCGCAAGGAAAGGGTGGCCGAAATGATGAAACGCATGAGCATAACGCACCGCGCCAAGCATTTCCCGCAACAGCTTTCTGGCGGTCAGCAGCAGCGCGTGGCCATTGCCCGTGCATGTGTCAGCAACCCGAAACTGATTCTCGCCGACGAACCTACGGGCAACCTTGACTCGAAAAACGGCAGGGAGGTGATGAACCTGCTGAAGGAACTGAACGGCGAAGGCACCACCATCGTCATGGTGACGCACTCGCAGAAGGATGCCGCCATCGCCGACCGCATCATCAACCTGTTCGATGGACAGATTGTGAAGGATGTGGTTGATTTGCTGTGATTTGACAAAAATCGGGTCTCTGCTGTAGAGACGTTGCGTGCAACGTCTCAAATCAGATGTAATTTTCAATCAAAAGAGACGTAGCACGCTACGTCTCTACAAAAACACAAGACAATGATTATCAAGAATTTCATAACGACACTGAAACGTTTCACGGCCTCATCGGTGCTGAATGTCATCGGGTTGGCGGTGGCGTTTGCTACGGCGTATCTCATCCTCGTTCAGGTGCGCCACGATTTCACCTACAACAAATCCGTTCCTGATGGCGAGCGCGTCTTTTATTTGGAAATGGACGCCTCTATGGCCGGGATGGGGAAGTTTCAGTCATGGCTGCCACGACCGTTGGGCAATTCCATTTGCAATGACAACCCGACCGTTGAGGACTTCGGCGTGATACCGGCTGGCATTTCCGAACTGATTTCGGGTTCTGGCACTGATGCCATTCTCGTTCATAACGCCGAAACAGATTCGTATGATAAGGTTAAAATTAAGGTTTTGGGATGGGGTGTGACATGTAAAGCCGCCGAAATACTTGGTGTTCAGCTCGTTAAAGGCGATTTGTCTAAAGCGACTGAGGCTTTCGTCATCACGGAGTCGGCGGCGAAACGTATCGGCTTGGATGTCGGCGACATCTTTTGTTTTGGCGACGAATGGGGCAAAGGTCAGAATTCAATCACTGCCATAGTGACCGACTTTCCGAAAAACAGCGACTGGGAGGATATTGAGTTGTTTCATGATATTGGCGAACAGAGCATTGACAGCCAGAGCGAATGGAGCTTCAGTCATCTCGTCAAACTGCATTCCGCCGATGATGTGCAGCAGTTTTTGGAAGTCGCAAAGATGAGGGCAAGGGAATATTTTCTTGATAGTGATATGGACATTCCTGATGATGTTCAAAGTCAAACGGAAGGTATGATAAATAGCGTCAGGCTGATTTCCATTTACGACACCTATTTCGCCAACGAGAGCACGACTGGACACAAAGGCAGCAAGTCAACGGCAACCGCGCTTTTGATGATTGCTATCTTGGTGATTGTCATTGCCTTCATCAACTTCGTCAATTTTTTTATGGCTATGGTGCCGCAGCGCGTCCGTGGCGTGAATACGCATCGTGTTTATGGCTGCTCGGTGGTCAAAATGAAACTCAATTTTATTTTCGAGGCCGTCGGTCTGGTGCTCATCGGGCTGCTTTTCGCCGCATTGATTGTACTTTCGCTAAAGAGTTCATTCATAGCTAATTACATTTCTACTTCCATTGCGCTTGCTGATAATTTTGTGATTATCGCCGCCGTCGTTGGTGTAGGTTTGCTTTTTGCCGTCATAGCAACCCTTTATCCAGCGCATTACATCACGTCGTTTCCTTTGGCTCTGACTTCAAAGGGCAATTTCGGTGCATCCAAGTCGGGACAACGACTGCGCATGACTTTGGTCGGCGTGCAGTTTGTCATTTCCATAGCGTTGATTATCAGTGCGTCGTTTGTTAAGTTGCAGCACGACTATATGATGGGCTACGATATGGGGTTTGATAAAGAGCAGCTGCTGACTGGAGAAATGCCGATTACAATGGTCGGCAGTTTCGATGACAGAGAGACTTTTGCTTCAGAATTGAAAAAGAATCCGCAGATTGTCGATGTCACCTTTGCAGATGGAAGCCTGATTGCCGAACAACGTATGGGTTGGGGACTTTGGTTTCATGAAAAATCCATCAGCTTCCAATGCTATCCTGTCGCTTATAACTTCTTGGATTTTATGAAGATAGAGATGGCTGAAGGCTCCTATTTTTCCAAAGCCGATGAACTCGACACGATGGGCGTTTTCATCTTCAATGAAAAGGCAAGGGAACAATACGAAATGACTTTGGAAGACAAAGTTGGAGGACATAATGGCGAGACGCGCATTGCCGGATTTTGCAAGAACTTCAATTTCAAGCCTTTG
>JAZQPN010000280.1:0-1558 GCA_045628585.1 Bacteroidales bacterium
ATCATCTGCGGGCTGAGGGTTGGAAGCCTTGTTTGACGAGGCACCATTATTGCCGCACGACGACATTCCGAGCATAGAAGTCAACGCCAAGCCCGAAATCATAACGGCCTTGCCCAAGCGTTGGCGTTTTTCCAGTTCCTGTTCGAGATAGCGCACTTCGGCCTCGCATTTCGGGCATGTGCCCAAGCAGTCGCCTTGATAGGTACATTCACTGATGACTAATTCAATGTCGTTTTCCGCCGCAATCTGCTTGCGGATTTCCTTTAGGATCTTGCAGGTTTGTTTTCCTCTTGGCATAATGCTTACCTTATTATATAGTTAAACTCGTCAATTTCAGTCACGCCCATCGATTTCAGGGTTGCAATGCTTTGCTGCACATCGGCATCAGTATTGAAATTCGGGATGTGTGGCACACGAACCACAACATTTCGCGCCCCACGACGTTGCAACAACCATTCCAAATTTTTCAGAGTCAAAGCGTTATCTTTTCCCGTATAGGTCTGATAGATATCAACATTCATATCCTTTATGTCAACGATATAGCCATTAACCACTTCATCAACCTTCATCACGCTTTCTTCGGGCACATTGAGGCTGGTTTCCACCACGATGCTCCATTGCGGTCCGCACAAGGCACGGAACTCCCTAATGAAATCCACCTGAAGCAAAGGCTCGCCGCCGCCGAAGGTGACGCCGCCTTTCGTGGCAAGGAAATAAAGCTGGTCGATTTTCACCTCTTCATAAAGCTCCTTGGGAGTGTAAAGCCTTCCTTTCGCAGCATCCCACGAAGTTTTGTTGAGGCAATATTTGCAACGCAAAGGACAGCCATTGAACGTCACCAAGGTGGTAACGCCCTCGCCATCCGTAGTGAGTCGATGGCGGCTGACTGCAAAGATTTGTGCTTGTGTCATATTGGCTGCTAAAATAATCATTTTTTCGTAATGATGAAAAAATCTGTATTTTTGCGGCATCAAAACATCATTATATGAATAAGGTATCGGAAAACCCTTCAAAAAACCGAACTGTCTCTGACGAGAGACTTTTGCCTCCTTTAGTCATTATTGTCGGTTTAATCATCGCTTGCTACCTGACGGCCAACGTGATGGCGGTCAAACTCATCAAAGTCGGGGATGTCACCATTTTCGATGCGGGCACCATCATTTTCCCCATCACCTACATGCTCGGCGATGTGCTGACTGAGATTTGGGGCTTCAGGACGGCGAAGCGCGTCATCTGGCTCACCTTGATTTGCCAAATCATTTTCACGCTGTTTGCCTGGATTGGCATCAGTCTGCCTTACCCTGCCGAAACAGAAAGCATGGCGGCGGCCTACCGGCAAGTGTTCGGTTTCGTGCCGCGCATCATGTTAGCTTCGCTGACGGCTTTCCTGTGCGGAGAACTCATCAACGCATGGACAATGGTGAAAATCAAGGAAAAGACGGGCGAGCGGCTGCTTTGGGTGCGTACCATCGGCTCATCGGTGTTTGGCTACATTGTCGACACCACGCTGTTTGTCTGCATCGCTTTCATTGGCACCGTTCCGACACGCGACATCTTC
>JAZQPN010000281.1:0-2429 GCA_045628585.1 Bacteroidales bacterium
TTTCCGTTCCGAAAACGATGAGGAAAAGACCAATGAGTTTGTGAAAACCATCGAATTGGAAGGCTATCCGCAGATGGAATCTCGCGATTTCTACAACAAGACCATTGTCATCCCTGACCTGAAAATGGTTTGGAACGACAACCTCCATGCCTTCATTTCGGTCGGCAAAATCGGTCTTGGCAATCTGGGTTCCCACATCGTGAACAAGTATGTCGACGGTTACGTTGTCTTTGACCATCGTCTCGGCAACATAACCTATTACTTTGTGAATGACCTGTTTATGACTTTCATCAACTATAATAGCGGTGACGGTCAGTTGCAGATTCATGCCACTTACGGCGACATCAACCAGCGCCTTTACGATGCGAAGGAAAAGAGCCGCACCTACAAACGCGGTGACAAAACGTTCAATTATGTGGCGACACCTTACGATGCCCTGCTCAATTTCCTGAACAATCTGAAATATGCGGGAGTGGAGTGATTAAGTAAGTGTGCAGAATTAGTTTACATATTGAAAACGAGACATCGAAGTCGCGGGAATGCGAGGCATCTCTAAATCCCGAAGCCTCGAGACCTCGAAATCCAAATTGAAGTTTAATTTTGAACAGTTACTTATCACTAAAATTAAAAACAATTGCTAATTTTGCGCCCATGATACAGAAGATGACCATACCGTATGCCAAGGCGGATTTCCTGCGCCTGCGCACCGAAGGCAATTATTATGTGGACAAGACCATGTATATTCCTTCGTTGGAGAAATATACTTCACCCGTTTATCTCCGCCCGCGAAGATTCGGAAAGAGTTTGCTTTGCTCCACCTTATACTATTATTATGACCGTACGCAAGCCTCGCGTTTTCAGGAACTTTTCGGCAGTACTTGGATAGGTAAGAATCCTACTGAAAAACAAGGTCAGATGATTGTCATCCGATTCGATTTTTCGGCTTTGGCGGTCTGCGACGATATGATGGAGTTGGAACGGAGATTCAACATTCTAAATGCTGGCTCTATTGATGTTGCAGCCTACCATAATCGTGATATTTTTAAGGATTTCGCTTTTTCTGATGGTAAAAATGCTTCCATTATGCTGGAAGACCTGCTGAAGCATATCAAGCAAAACAACCTGCCCAAAGCCTATATCATCATCGACGAGTACGACAATTTCACCAACCAATTGCTGACGGAATGTAAGGACAATTTGTATGAAGATGTCACTACGGGCGATAGTTTCTTGCGCACTTTCTTTAAGGTCATTAAAAAAGGTATAGGTGAAGGCACCGTCGATACCTGCTTCTGTACAGGCGTTCTGCCGGTCACGATGGACGACCTGACCAGCGGCTATAACATTGCACAAATCATCACTTTGCGGCCTGAGTTCTATGCTATGTTAGGTTTCACACATGATGAGGCGAAAAACTATCTGAATTATGTTTTGGATACATACGTCGGCTCAAGGGAACAGTTTGATGAACTATGGAACTTGATTTTATCGAACTACGATGGCTATCAGTTTTTGCCTGGTCGCGAAAAACTGTTTAATTCCACTATTTTAACCTATTTCTTCCAAATGTTTGTCGACGAAGGCAATAAGATTCCGAGAGAACTGATTGACGAAAACCTCCGTACCGACATCAAGTGGTTCCGCCGCTTGGCCATGACGCAAGAAAACATAGAGAACATTTTCGATTCTTTGCTGAATGGCAATGGCTTGAATTACAACGAAGATGATTTGTCGGCGAAGTTCAACAGGCAAAGGTTTTTCGATCCGACTTTCTATCCTGTCAGTTTGTTCTATCTGGGTATGACCACGATTGAGGACAACTATACGATGCGTCTGCCGAACCTCACAATGAAAAGCATATTCTTCGATTATTACGAGGAAATGAACACCATCGACCGTCATGCAGACCTATATGTGCCAGCATACCGCCAGTTCCAGAAGGATGGCCGGCTTGAACTGTTGGTGCAGAACTATTTCGAGAAATTTTTAGGCCAGTTCCCTGCCCAGGTTTTCGACAAGATGAACGAGAATTTTGTACGTTGCTCGTTTTTTGAATTGATTTCCCGTTATTTAAGCTTTCAATACACATTCTCAATAGAACATAACTTGCCGAGCGGTCGTCTCGATTTCTGGATGACCGGTAAATCGGATACTATTAGGCGAAATGATGATAGAATCATTGAATTCAAGTATTTCAAGGCATCGGATGCCGCCAAGGTTGATGCATTCACCGAAGCCGATGAAGAATCGGTGCAGCAGGTGAAGGCATACGCCAAGGATATTAAAGCTATGTTCCCGAAACATGTTGTCCGCACATACGTTTGCTACATTTGCGCAAACAAAGTGTGGAAGTGCTGGGAAGTGTAGCCTGTAGTTTAAATTTATTCCATATTATTAACGTTACAAACCAAAGGATAGTTGTGCGCAGC
>JAZQPN010000282.1:0-7452 GCA_045628585.1 Bacteroidales bacterium
CTTCGTCCGAAAGCCTTGGCAATTCAAAACGCCTTGACGCATGAACTTTTGAAAGCGGCATACGCTGCAAAAGTTCATCGCGTTTCGCCTTAAGTCTGTCGCGCGAGCGGCCCGGATGTATCAAGGCCGGCGAATTGGGCAACACCGCCAAGGTTGCAGCCTCGCCCCAAGTCAGTTCGTCGGGCGTGGTGTGGAAATAACGCCAAGCCGCCGCATCGATGCCGACCACATTGCCGCCAAAAGGCGCATTGGCCGCATAAAGATTCAGAATCTCGCTTTTGGAATAACGCAATTCAAGCCGCATGGCAAGCACCACTTCGACCATTTTCTCCCAGTAAGTCCTCGGCTTGTTGTGACGCGCCATGCGCACCACCTGCATCGAAATGGTGCTGCCGCCACGCACCACTTCACCCGCCTTCATGTTTTGCACAAACGCCTCGACAAAGGAGACCGGATTGAAACCCGGATGGTGGAAAAACTGCTGATCCTCGTATTCCAAAAGGCAAGCCACATATTTCTTTGAATAGCAATTGCTTGCAGGGAAACGCCACTGACCGTCATCGGCGATTTTTGCGCCAAGTAGTTCGCCGTTTTTCGCCGTCAGCACCGTTGAAAAAGGATCTTGAAAGCGCGGAATGGGAAGACAAACAAAAACGACAAGCAGCAATAACAATGCTGCCAGTGTGATTGTCAACTTTTTATGTTTGATAAAAAACGCTTTCATTATTGATGCAAAACTACAAAAATAATGTCCGAAAGACAGATTTTCTCCGCTTTCGGACATTATTTTCAACCAATAGAACGCTTACTTCACCACGGTTCCACGTGCTGGAATCACATAGTAAATCTGGTCGCTATACATGTCTTCGCAACGCACTGACGGAATCATGTAATTGCCCTCGAATGTGGCATTCAGCTTCAAGGTGAAGGTCTTCTTCGTCTGTGGCATCAAGTCGAAATAGAAGTAAGCACGGTCGTCACGGATGTCGATGTGCTTGGCTCCCTGATTGTCGGAACCGGCACCTGTCAGACGCTCGTTGACGATTTCCCAACCTGCCGGCAGATAATATGACAAAGCCAATTCAGTGACGCTGTAATTGCTTGGATTCTCGACGGTCATCTTCACCATGAAATCAGTGCCCATGGCAAGATTGCCCGGATTAAGCATTGCGCCATTCTTATCATAATAGTTCACCTTCATATTAATGTAGTTGCCCGATTCCTGAGTTTCGTACTCGGCAACAGATGCCTTCGTGAAGATATTGGCAATGATTTTCTCATCGCTGTTATTCTTGATTTCAACCTTATTACTGCCAATGGCAGGGACAAATTCGCAACCGATGGCGCTCATGTTGCCATTCAAGGTCTTTTCAGTACCATTGATGTTGAGCGAGGCCGAGAGGTTGGAATTGTTCAGATTATTCATTTCGGCATATTTGCCCAAGACAAAGATTGCAAAAGCCGTCGACTGGGTGTCTAACCAATGCTCGCTATTCAACATGCCGCAAAGTTCGTTGACGTTGTTCTGAACCGTCTGTTGGTCAACACCGCAAAGCATCTGCGTGTAGATGGCAAAGGCCAAATCGCGAGCTTGCGAGCCAAACGAAGTCTTATAATCGGAAGTCAAACCATTGTCATCTGACGAAGGCAACATGGCTTGTGCGATGTTCTTCTTGCCGATTTGAGCGAAAGCAGCAGCGGCTAACGACTTGGTCAGAGGATAATTCATTTCCAATTCCTTGAAGCGGTTCATGGCACCGGTTTCAGGAGCGCCGGCCAAAGCCAAGACAAACAAGCGGTAAGCCTGAATAGTCTCGCCTTGCGGGAAGTCAGGATTGTTGCGCCATTGCTTTGCCCTATCGGCCTGATATTTCTTCAAGCCATCGATGAAATAGGACGGCACATCGAAACCTTGCTTTTGCGCTTCGACTAAGAAATGCAAAGCATAGATTTCCGTCCAAGGTTCAGTGTAATTGCCGCCTTTCCAGTTGGTCATCGAGTTGTCCGATTTCTGATAAGAGCGCAAATCGGCGATAATGCCATTGATATGGTTCTTCATCTTCTCCACTGCGGCTTCATCCTGCTGCACGAAATAATTCAGATAGAGTTGCGGGAATGCCTTTGAAGTGACTTGTTCGAGGCAACCGTGAGGATAAGAATTCAGGAAATCGAGGCGGCCAAACAAATCGGCTGGAATCAAGGATGAAACCGTAATGTTTCCGCTTTGCGTGCCAGACATGCCTTTCAAGTCGAACGGAACCGAAACGGTTTCATTAGCAGGGATTTCCTTAGTGATGACATTGCGTTTTTCGGCGTATGGCATACGTACCGGGATTTCCGTCTTGCTTTCGGCTTCAAAGCCCGAGCCCGAAACAGTGACTTTCATCACGGCATTGCCGGCAACTTCATTCACTTTTACCTTCATGGCAATCATGCCTTCGCCGTTGCCGTCAATGCTGACCGTGGTCGGCAAGGTGCCAATGGCGGTCAGATTCTGATTGTCGGTCTTCACATTCAAGGTCTTGCCCTTGCTGATTGGCGAAAGCACCTGCACCTTCAAAGTCAGTTCATCGCCAGGAGCAGCGACACGCGGAGCAGCTGGATAAAGCGTAATCGGGTCAATGACCTTCATCTGCTTTTCGGCTGAACCAAACGACTTTTCGCCACTCTTTGCAACCACCATAAAGCGCAAAGCGCCAGAGCATTGCGGCACTTCAAATTCGTGCGTATTCGTACTGCCGGCCTTCAGTTCGAAAGGTCCCAAAGTCACAGCGTAAGCCTTGAAACGGTTATCCAAAGTGATTTCCTGGTTGATGATGCCGTCACCGCCGATGGCATAAACCGAACCGAGTTCACCGCTGAACGCATCAATAACCGAAGCGTAATTGTCCCAAGTGCGGACACTCAAAGCCTGCTTGCTGTTGAAATAGCGGTATGGGTCAGGCGTCGAGAAATTGGTCAGGCCAAGGATACCTTCGTCAACGACAGCCAGCGTGTAAGCCATAACCTTGCCATTGGTCTCCGAGACCTTGATTTCCAACTTTTTACCCGTATTGGATTCAGCAGGGACATTCACCACAGGCTTCAATTCCAAAGCCTTGTTTTCGACTTTCACAGGAATCACGCCATACATACGGATTGGCATATCGTTGGCGGCATCGTGAGGTTGAAGCAACGCCACATAGATATAGACATTCGGAATCATCTCCTCGGTGGCCTTGATTTCAAACTTGCCCTCCGAACCGAGTTTGTCCAAACAGAAGTGTTGCAGCACCTTATCGTTGGCTTCGACAGTCACCATGGCCTTTGCCGTTTCGTTGGCCGGGAATGTCACCACAATGTTTTCACCCACATTGTAACTTTCGGCCGTGGCCTTCATCGCAAGCTGGACGGGCGCGCCTGATGCGGACGAGGCATGCATGTAAGTTGAACTCCAATCGAAGCAAACGACCTTGGCGAAACGGTTTCCATTCTGCTGGTCTTCAACGACAAACAGATAATTGCCCCAATTGTCATCAGAAATGTTGAAAGTCACCGAAGTCTTGCCATTGCATGAGAGCGTGCCGTTTTCGACAGGGCGCTTGTAAGTGCCGCTGGCATAACGCTGCAAGGAATAGCTGTCCTCGCTCGACCACCACCAATAGGAATCCAATTTATAAAGGGCATATTCCAAAGTCGTTGTCGCCTCGCTCAAAACGCCGCTTTCCTTCACGACGGCAATATTGAATTTCCAATCCTTGCCCGTGTCGTAGAAACTGCCATATTTCGATTGTGTGGCTGGCAATTCAACGCCGACATAACTCTCACAAGGTGAAAGTTTTGCTGTCGTTGAAGTGATGCTGAAATCGCCGCTTTGTTCGAAGACCTTTGTGGTGAAAGTGGCGTTCAGCATTTGCGATGCAGACAATTCCTTGAAAGGTGCAAAGCCAATGTTTGCATTGCCTTCGCCATTCAGCGGACCGCTGTAAACCGAGATTTCCTCTGGCGAAAATTCGTTGGTTTCATCAACGAAAGTATATTCTGCGAAGTTCTTGAAATTCGTCTCGCCCATGCGCACCTTGGCGTCAATTTCAGCCTTCAAGCCATTGGCTTTCAATCCATTCAGCCATTTTGAGTTTAAAGTGACTTTGTCAGGATGATTGATGCTGATCACTTCCGGGAGATTCAAATTGATTTCCAAACGGTTCGGTTTCACGGTCTCGACACGCAACATCTTGGTGATGACGCTTGTGCCAATCTTGAATTTTGCCGTCCAAAGACCCGTTTCATCCGACGGATTGGTCGGGACATTGAAGCAATAGATGCCGCCAATGGCATTCGATTTGGTTTGCTTGGTATAGAGTCGCGACGAGGCATCGTAGACCTCCATCACGACAGGATATTTTTCCGGAATGGCGTTGTCGAAATCGCTCAGCATCAAGTTGATTTGCAGTTCATCGCCCGGACGCCAAACGCCACGGTTGGTGTAGGCAAAGCCAGCCACACCTTTTTCAACGGCTTCGCCGCCAATATCAAACTTACTGTATGACAGTGCATTGCCATCAGTCGTCTTAATGACCGACTTGCTGCCATCGTTGCCTTTTGCAACTACAAAAGCAGGACGATTGGCACATTGCAATTGGGCAAAGCCCGCAGCATCGGCAGTAGCCGAAGCCAATTCCTGACGCTGGAAATTATAAGCCGTCACCTTGGCACCGTTTGCAGGTTTCGCATCAGAAATCTGATAAACGAACACATCTACCAAGTCATTTCGGCCCATCTTGGCAGTCACAGCAAGGTTTGAAATCACGATGTTCTTTTTTTGCTCGACGTCATTATAATAGCAGAATCCATTGGGGTCATCCCAATCGCCATCATAATTGTATTCCTTGTAATCATAGCCGTTTCCATCCCAATAATTCTGCTCCTGAATTTGGTTTTCCATCGAAGCCTTCTTCATTTCATCGCTTGCGAAAGCATAATCCTGCGGACCAAAATCGATGCTCAGCTGATACATATCGCCAGGCTTGGCATCAACATAATTTGACAACACAATTGGGAAAGTCTTCCACTGCGTCGGATTCGGATTCTCAACTTCCAAACGGACTTTTTTCTCCAAACGGCCCGCCTTGCGCACGCCGTAAGTCTCATCCAACTCATTGTCTTGCAAGAATGAAAGCACGTTATCATCGTAAATTCTGATGATGCGCAAGGTCACGGAATTCAGGCAAATGGCATCAAAATAAACCGTGGCTTCGTTCACATTCGGGATAATGTTGCCCTCGCAAGTCCAACGGACCTGAGGCTTGTTTTCGGTCAAATCGAATTTGTAGGAAGCACCTTTCTGCAACACATCGCCTTCGGCAGAACGGATACCGCTCTCAACCGTCATTTCCATATTCTCCAACTGATAACTGTAAAGGCTGGTCTTATCGAAGAAGAAATCAACCTTATTTCCTTTAATGTCAGCACGATAGGCAATTTCCGGATCAAAGGAAACGAAGCCGTCCAAGTTCTGGGTTTCCTTCAAAGGCTGCGAGAAATACAATGTCGCAAGACTTTCGCCTTTGTCAACATCAAACTGAATCGGCGAGAAATCATTTTGAGCATAAATCACGAGTCCACGGACGATTTTCGCATCGCAATCCAAATCCTTTCCATCTAACACGAGTTCAATCTTTGATTCCTTATTACCACGCTTAATATCAGCAATTTCGATGTCAAAAACATTGTTTCCGACATTGGTCACAATTGGATTGTACTTGTTTTTGAAACCATTTTCAAAAATTTTCATCACTTCTTCCGAATCAACAAAATTCGAGAAGGCGACACGCATTTGGTACCCCATCTTTTCGCTTGAATTGCAGACTGGAATCACCGACAGCAAAGTGATATTCTGACGGCGGACAGCAAAGCCGAATTCCAAAGTCAAATCAGGAAGAACGTCAAGGACTTCTGCGATTTTGAACACACCGACATACTGCTGGTTTTCATTGATTTTGTCATACTCAAAACCGATGGTGCGCTCGTCCAACCAGACAGCCTGACCTTTCAGTTCAGGAGTGAATGTGAACAACTTAGAAGGCAAAGACTCGCCATATTTCAGTTTCAAGTCTTCTGCATTGTTAAAGCTGACTTTAATTGGTTCGCCCTTAGCAATTACGCCCGAAGTATAGCTGTCCAAATACGGGAGAATTGCTTCTGGCACCGGTTTTATCTGTTCGACAATTACATTTGATTTGTTTTTGTCACCGCAAGATGACAGAAAAGAAATCATTAACACACTGACAAACAACGCAATGACGCTTGTCAAAAGCCTAATTTTCCTGTTCATAGTATTGAAATTTTGATTGTTTTCTAATTTGGGTACAAAAATGGAGATTTTTTTGCAAAATGCAAGGAAAAAACTTGGGAATTATTTTGATTTCTCTTCTGCCGAATTTTCAATAAACTACGGATTACACTGATTATCAATAAACTACAAATTATACAGATTAAAGTTTGAATGCGCCTTTTCGACAAGCTCAGGGAGCAAAGCGCATAAATGGCACGGATTGGCTGGCGCAGGAAAAAATTTCTGTAGAAATGCGATGGATCGCGTCTCTACAAAAAAACAGAGGCCTTCGTCGCCGAAAGCCCCTGCATGATGCTGAATGTATGGTTATGTAGTATCTTAATAAAAGGTTTCACACACTTCATTACTATATATAACTCTTTCGGTTTCAGGGCTACCGCCTATAAAGTTAATTTTGATAAATCCACGGAAATAATTAGTTTCACCAGGCCTCAGCTGTGGTACAAGAAAATAATACCAAGCCATTGTTCCAGAACTCCCAATCTCTGAATATGTATTCTCACTCTCGTCATAACAATTAGAATTAATTGTAGGTCCTGAACTTAAAGAGTAACACATGCCAAAATCGGTCACCTCGTATTTAGTAGAATCGGATATTGTATAAACAATCATAAATTCTCCTGCATATCTATCGTCAAGACCAATATGGTAACCCGTACAGGCAATAATCACAGATCCAGCATCTTCAGGAACTTGAACAATTGTATCCAGTCCAACAACTGAATCATCCTGTTTCTTGCACTGTGAGAGTCCGAGCACCAGTGCCAATGCTACGACTAATAATGGTAACTTCTTCATTTTTAATAGATTTAAATTGTTAAACTTTTGCGTTGCGAAGGTCATTCGAGGCTGCGTGAATCAAAGCCGAGTGTGAATGAAACCTACGAATTTTCGTAATTCTTTAATTATTTGTCAATCCAAATTTTTCGGAGCAAAGATAGCGAATTTTGGAATAAAGAAACGCAATTATTTTTTTGGGCAATAATATACAATTTGACCTTTTTATGACCAAAACATACAAAACCCGCAAAACCTTTCTCTATCCACCTTTGAATCTCGCAACCGCTCGATTCAAGCCAGCCTTTCGGCTTTTTCCAAGCAACATCTTTCATTTGGGG
>JAZQPN010000283.1:0-10493 GCA_045628585.1 Bacteroidales bacterium
TTACCTGCTGAAGGTGACGGAAGCCGATGGCACAAACCGCATTTGCCGCGTGGTGGTAGGCCGATAGAGACGTTGCGTGCAACGTCTCCAATCCGACCTTGCGTGAAATCGAATCGGGGAAATGGGTGAAGGAATGAAAAAAGCATTACGGCTTCAGGCATCCTATTGGTACTACATACACGCCATCTTCCCTGCGGTAGGCATACTTGCCGACACCAATTAAAACCATGAGGAATGACGGATTCGGCATCCGAGAAGTGTCGATTTTTCCTGACAATGCCTTGAGGGTTGAAGCTGCGGCTTCAATGTTGTCGTTTCCTCCCAGTTTTATCTCGATCAGGCCATATTTGCCGTTTTCAAGATGTACGACAGCGTCACATTCCAAATTGTTTTTGTCGCGATAATGATAAACGGTTCCGTCCAAGGCATCGGCAAAGACGCGAAGGTCGCGGATGGCCATGCACTCGAAAAACAGCCCGAAAGTCTCAAGGTCGTTAATGAGATCGTTGGGACTTATCCTCAAAGCCGCCACAGCGATGCTCGGGTCAACGAAATAGCGTGTGTCAGAGGTGCGTACAGCTGTCTTGCTTCGCAAAGCGGGATTCCAAGCCGGCATGTCTTCGATGGTGAAGATTTTCTTCAAAGCCGAAATATACGACGAAATTGTCTCTTCGTTTAATGTCGAATCGTCGTTGGCCATCATGTCGTTATATATCGTTCCTAACGATGCCTGCGTTCCCTGGTGTCGGCTGAGACTGCGCATGAGACGTTTTACCCGTTCTGGATTTCGCCTGACATTGTCTGCCCGCGATATGTCGGAATCGGAACCGTCTCCTGTGCCAATAATGCCATTATAATAGATGGTTGCCTGCTTCAAGGCGGCCTTGCGGTTGCTTGTCAAAGTCGCCATAGGCCAGCCACCACGGCACACCAAATAAGCCAATTCTTCAATGTCGATTTCGTTTTCTGCCATAAGCTGTTCTGGCGTTGAGAACAAAGCTTCGAGGCTTATCTCTCCATTGCTGTCGCCCGACTCCCATAGCGACATCGGCCTCATCAGCAAAGGTGTGATTCGCCCGGTGCCGGTATGAACTATTTCCTTTCTGTCGGCAGGAACAGCAGAACCAGTGATGATGAATTGCCCCAATGCGCGGCGATGATCCACCTCTCCACGGATTGCGTCCCAAAGCGTAGGCACGACCTGCCACTCGTCAATCAGGCGTGGCGTCGCTCCTTGAAGCAGGAAATGAGGCGTGGCTTTCGCCAATTGCCTGTTGCGTTCTCCTTCGACAGGATCCGCCATATAAACAATGCTGCTTGCCGACTGTTCGGCTGTAGTTGTCTTTCCGCACCATTTGCTTCCTTCAAGCAAAACGCAGCCACAAGCTTCAAGCAATTCCGCCAATAACTTGTCGGCTATCCGAGGTTTGTATCCTTCCATAAACTTCTCTTTTTTAGGATGCTGCAAAAATACTATTTTTTCTTGATTTGCAATAAATTATTTAAAACCTTTTCTGGCATTTGGCCGATTTTTAATCCGGCATTTGGCTGAGTTTTGATCCGACATTTGGCTGCTGTTTTTTACAGTAGTTTTCAAATCATATTTGCTATGCAAGGGGGCGTTTGCGGAAACAAGTTTTCCCTATCTTTGCGGCAATGAAACTGAAACATCTCTTATTGTTTCTTGCCAAGTGAAAACGCGCCAAGTCCTCAAATTTTGCTTTTTATGCTTGTTTATCTTTTTTTTCTTCCCAAACTCTTTTCATTTTCATTTGTTAATGTGAAAGGTTTTACCTATCTTTGCACCCAAATTATCTGAAATAAATAACAAAAGACATAAACTGTAAGTTATGCAAAATAAATTGCAAGAATTGACCGACAAGCTTTACAACGAAGGTTTGTCGAAGGGAAAACAGGATGGCGAGGAACTGCTGCAAAAGGCTAAGGCCGAATCGGAAAGCATCATCGCACAGGCCAAGGCTGAAGCTGAGCGTATTGTGGCTCAGGCGCAGAAAGAAGCCGAAGAGCTGAAAACCAAAGTGGCTGCCGATGTGAAGATGGCCGCCGTGCAAAGCATCAGCGTCACCAAACAGGAAATGGAAAAGATGGTCGTCGCCAAGATGACCAATAAGGCCGTTGCGCAAAATCTCGATAATGTGGAGTTCGTCAAGGAAATGATGAAAGCCATTGTGAGTGCATTCAATGCCAACAACGCTTCGCCTGTGGCTTTGGACTTCATCATGCCGGAAGCCTTGAAGGGCAAGGTCGAGGATTTCGTCAGCAAGGAAATCGGCCAGCAGTTTGCCGCTCCGGTCAACGTGAGCTTCTCAAAGAAAATGAACGGCGGTTTCAAGGTGGCGCCTCAGGGCAGTGGCTATGTGCTGCAATTCACCGATGAAGAGTTCCAGAACCTCATTGCCAATTACCTCCGTCCGGCAACTAAGAAAATCCTCTTCGGATAATGAATAATTATGTCTATATAGTGGCGGGATTGCCCGAACTTGTCGTCAGTTACGATGACTCCAATTTCGACTATGCCGAAGTCAAGGCTCAGATTTTGGAGTTGCTGTCGGACTCGGACCAGCAGCTGGTGGCATTGCTCGAAGAAGGCTTCGATGAAAACACGCTTGGCGCCGAGTTCTATGAAAAGGCGGCAAAAAGCAAGAATGAGTTCATCCGTGCCTATTTCGATTTCGATGCCCGCCTGCGCAACATGAAGGTGAACTACCTCGCCAAGCGTCTTGGCAAGAACGGCGACGACTATCAGGTGGAACTGCCCGAAACCGATTTCGAGGAAGAGGCGCAGATTCGGGCCATCCTCGAAAACACCGATTTCGTGGCTCGCGAACAGCAGATGGACGAACTGAAATGGGAAAAGGCGAGTGACATTGCCCGCTTGGACTATTTCAACATGAACACCATCCTCGCTTTCCTCGTCAAGGCCAAGGCTGTGCAGCGTTGGGCAGAACTCGATCTGAAGAAGGGCGAGGAGATGTTCCGGAAATTGGTGCAGGAAATCCGTGGAACAAGTGCTAATCTGGATTTAAGCGGAGGTGAGAAAATATAAGAATACCGATAACTGATAAATATCGGTAAAAATGCCGATAAAGAAACAATGAATATGAATAAAAATGGTTTTAAAATATAGTTCTTAAAGGCTATAAATATACAATATAGCATTTGAAAGCTATAAATATGGCTTGTGGATGCTGTAAAAATAAGAAATGGCTTTATAAATTGACAAAAACAGCACAAATGGTAAAAGCAACAATTTCAGCGGATATCGTTTCTTCCACAGCATTAAGTGTGGAAGAACTGGCGTTTTTGCAATCTGAAATCCGCCAATTTCTTGAAGGACTTTCGGAAAAGTCACAAGGTAGAAATTGGGGAAGGTTGTTCAAAGGTGATTCGGTGGAGATTTTTTTGCTCGATCCACATGAGGCATTGAGGACGGCTTTGCTGCTGAAAACTTTAGTGAAAAAAACCTTTTCATGGGGGAAAGAGGCAAATGCCAAACGTGACTTGTTCAGAAAATATGGTATTAGATTGGCCATCGGGATTGGCGAGATGCGTACTGCCGACCAAAAACAAGATGTTTTGGATGGAGAGGCTATCTATTATTCAGGAAGATTGTTGGAAAACCAGCCAATATCGGATAAAGGAAGAATTTCAAAGAAAAGAACGATGTTGTTTGCGTGCAATGATGAAGCACTTTCTGAGCAAATAGATACATTGTTGGGATTATTGGATGTGGTTCTAAAAAAGGCAACGTCTATCCAGAGCGACATTATATACAATAAATTGCTAGGAAAGCAGGAGGAAGATATAGCAAAATTGTTGAATATAAAGCAACCAACGGTAAATAGACATAGTAATGCAATTGGTTGGAACGCAATCGAATCGGCCGTAAACTATTTTGAAAAACTGAATTTCGAGCAATGATGTGCAGATTACTCATATTGCAGCTTTTGGCTCACATTGTCAGCGATTTCTACTTGCAGACAGAGGAATCATGCAAGGATAAGGCTAATAATGTTTTTAAGTCGAAACATCTGTACATCCATGCTTTGATTACTTTTGTATGCGCCTGGTTGTTCTCGTTAAATGTGGGTTACTGGTGGGTGGCATTGTTTATTGCGGTTTTACACCTTATTATAGATGGTTTGAAATCGGTTTGCAAGAAACAGAAAGGCGTATTTTTCATTGACCAATTGCTTCATCTGGCGGTTATTGTTGCGGCAGTTCTTTTTTATAATAACTTGAGTGCAGTCACTCTTCCAACTTGGTTGTCCGAAACAAA
The DNA here is from genome assembly GCA_045628585.1 of Bacteroidales bacterium. GTDB lineage: Bacteria > Bacteroidota > Bacteroidia > Bacteroidales > F082 > Limimorpha. Next base: position 4,301 of record JAZQPN010000283.1, read on the forward strand.
GGTGCTGCTATGGATTGTGGCTTTTGTGTTTTGTTTGCGCCCAGCCAATTTCATCATAAAGAACATTTTCAAGGATGCAAAAATCTCTGTGCCCGACGGTGGGGAAGAAAACAGCCTGCCTAATGCGGGGCGCATCATTGGCAATGTTGAGCGTTTGCTTACGCTAATCTTTGTCATGATGGGGCAATATGAAGCCATCGGTTTCCTGCTGGCGGCAAAATCGTTGTTGAGGTTTAGGGAAACGGATACGGTGAAATCGGAATATGTGCTGGTGGGCACTTTACTCAGTTTCGCAATAGCGATTTTGTCTGGTGTAATTGTGAAACTGATAATTGAATCGAATGTAATTTGACTTTTTAAATTTTGAATCTTTAAATCTTTAAATCATTGAATATCAAATCTTAAATCATACATGAAAACAACAGGTAAAGTTACAGGTATCATTGCCAACTTGGTCACCGTTCAGGTGGACGGCCCTGTCGCTCAGAATGAAATCTGCTTCATCGACCTTGACGGTGTCAAGCTGATGGCAGAAGTCATTAAGGTGAACGGCAACAAGGCCTCCGTGCAGGTGTATGAAAGCACCCGCGGCCTGAAAATCGGCAACCCGGTGGAATTTCAGGGTTACATGCTTGAAGTGACCTTGGGACCTGGTTTGCTATCAAGCAATTTCGACGGCTTGCAGAACAATCTGGCCACCATGACGGATGTGTTCCTCAAGAGAGGCGAATACACCAAGCCGCTCGATGAAAATAAGAAATGGGATTTCACTCCGCTTGCCAAGGCTGGTCAGCAGGTCGTGGCCGCCGACTGGCTGGGCGAGGTGAAGGAAGGCTGGCTGCCTCACAAAATCATGGTGCCGTTCTCGTTTGAAGGGACCTACACCGTGAAATCGGTGGCTGCCGCCGGACAATACAAGATTACCGATACCATAGCCGTCCTCACCAATGCCGAGGGCGAAGAGGTAAAGGTTACGATGATGCAGAAATGGCCTGTCAAGGTGGCCGTGGGCGGCTATGTCGAAAAACCGCGTCCGTTCAAGGTCATGGAGACCGGCGTGCGCTGCATCGACACCTTGAACCCGATTGCCGAAGGTGGCACGGGCTTCATTCCTGGTCCTTTCGGCTGTGGCAAGACCGTCTTGCAGCACGCTTTGGCCGAACAGGCCGATGCCGATGTCATCATCATGGCGGCTTGCGGTGAACGTGCTAACGAAGTGGTGGAAATCTTCACCGAGTTCCCTGAACTGAAAGACAAGCACACGGGCCGTAGCCTGATGGAGCGTACTATCATCATCTGCAACACCTCCAACATGCCTGTTGCAGCCCGTGAGGCTTCCGTCTACACGGCCATGACCTTGGGCGAATATTACCGCGCCATGGGCATGAAGGTGCTGCTGCTGGCTGACTCCACTTCGCGCTGGGCTCAGGCTTTGCGTGAGATGAGTAACCGTTTGGAAGAATTGCCGGGTCAGGATGGTTTCCCTGTCGACTTGTCGGCTATCATTTCTTCCTTCTATGCCCGCGCCGGTTATGTGAAACTGAACAACGGTGCCACAGGTTCCATCACCTTCATCGGTACGGTTTCGCCTGCTGGCGGTAACTTGAAGGAGCCTGTCACCGAATCGACAAAGAAGGCAGCACGTTGCTTCTACGGCCTCTCGCAGAATCGCGCCGACAAGAAGCGTTATCCCGCCGTCGACCCTGTCGATTCCTATTCGAAATATCTTGAATATCCTGAAATCATCGCCTATTTGGATGAAAAAATCGAAAAAGGCTGGGTTGACAAGGTGACCAAGATGAAATATATCATCCGCAGAGGTAAGGACGCTTACGAACAAATCAACATTCTGGGTGATGACGGCGTGCCGATGTCGTATCACGAGCAGTATTGGAAGTCGGAATTGCTTGACTTCGTCATTTTGCAGCAGGATGCTTTCGATGAAATCGATGCTTCGACGCCTCTCGACCGTCAGAAATTCATGCTCGTCCTGCTCCTCGAAGTCTGCGACCGCTCGTTCAAGTTCGACAACTTTGAAGAATGTACAACCTACTTCAAGGAGTTGATTAACATTTGCAAGCAGATGAACTATTCGGAGTATCAGTCGGAACAATTCAATAAATATCTCAATCAGTTTAAGGAGGAATTGAAACATGAGTGAGAAAGCATTTCAACGCATTTATACCCATTTGACTGCCATCACCAAAGCGACCGTTTCACTGGATGCCGAGGGCGTTTCGAACGATGAACTGGCTCTCGTGGCTGGCCGTCTGGCTCAGGTGGTGAAAATCAAGGATAAGAACGTTACCTTGCAGGTGTTCGGTGGAACGGAAGACATCCCGACCGATGCCGAGGTGACTTTCTTCGGCGAACCTCCAACACTGAATGTGAGTGAGGATTTGGCAGGTCGTTTCTTCAATGCCTACGGCGAACCTATCGACGGCGGCCCGGCCGTGGAAGGCGAAAAGCGTCAGATTGGCGGCCCTTCGGTCAACCCGTACAAGAGAAGACAACCTTCTCAACTGATTCCGACAGGTATTGCTGGCATCGACTTGAACAACACTTTGGTATCCGGCCAGAAGATTCCTTTCTTCGCCGACCCTGACCAGCCTTACAACCAGGTGATGAGCATGGTGGCCTTGCGTGCCGATGTCGATAAGATTATCCTCGGCGGCATGGGCTTGACCAACGACGACTACCTGTTCTTCAAGAACCAGTTTGAAAGCGCAGGTGCCTTGCATAAGATTATTTCTTTCGTCAACACCACCGACCAACCGCCTGTCGAGCGTCTGCTGATTCCTGACATGGCTTTGACGGCTGCCGAATACTTCGCTGTCGACAAGAACGAAAAGGTTTTGGTTCTGTTGACCGATATGACCCTTTATGCCGATGCTCTGAGTATCGTGAGCAACCGTATGGACCAGATTCCTTCAAAGGACTCCATGCCTGGCTCGCTTTACTCCGATTTGGCAAAGATTTACGAAAAGGCCGTGCAACTGCCTGACGGCGGTTCCATTACCATTATCGCTGTGACCACCTTGAACGATGGCGATATCACCCACGCTATCCCTGATAACACAGGTTATATCACTGAAGGCCAGCTGTTCCTGCGTGCCGATGCCGATTCGGGCAAGGTCATTGTTGACCCGTTCCGCTCGTTGTCGCGTCTGAAGCAGTTGGTGCAGAACAAGAAGACCCGCGAAGACCACAGTGCCGTGATGAACACCTCAGTCCGTCTGTATGCCGATGCCGCCAACGCCAAGACGAAGCTGGAAAACGGTTTCGACCTGAGCGACTACGATTTGCGCTGCCTCGATTATGCCAAGGAATATGCTACCCGATTGCTCGCCATCGATGTCAACATTCCTATCAATGAAATGCTCGACACCGCATGGGAACTGTTCGGAAAGTATTTCACCAAGGCAGAGACCGGCTTGAAGGAAAAACTGATTGAAAAATACTGGAAAAACTAATGATAAAACTTCAAGTATCATGGACTCCAATTCAATAGCAATTTGTCTTTTGTTTCTTGCAATATGCATTTGCGCTTTTTGTTCTAGTAGAGCGGAAAAAAAGCTGATGAAGGAACTAAAAGATTTGAAAAATGAACTTGAAGATATTAAGAAGGAACTTGAAAATAATAAACGTTCTAAGTTATAATCATGGCCATTAAATTTCAATATAACAAGACTTCGCTGAACGAGCTGAACAAGCAGCTGAAGACTCGCGTGCGTGCCCTCCCGACCTTGAAGAGCAAGGAGTCGGCATTGCGTGTGGAGGTCAAGAAGGCCAAGCAGCGTTCGGAGAGCCTTGTTGCCCAGTTAGAGGCCGAACTCAAATCATACGAGTATATGGCCAGGCTTTGGAATGAATTTGAGCCAGGTTTGATTTCCGTGACAGATGTGAAGCTGAAAACCGTAAAGATTGCCGGTGTGCCTACGCCCGCCTTGGAGGAGGTGCTCTTCGATGTGAAGGACATCAACCTTTTCACTAAGCCGATGTGGTATGCCGACGGCGTGCAGATTCTGAAGAACCTTGCCCAGTTTGGCATTGAGTCGGAGGTCTACACCGAAGTGAGCCGAATCCTTGACTATCAGAGGAAAAAGACCACGCAGAAGGTGAATCTTTACGAAAAAGTGCAGATACCTGGCTATAACGAAGCCATACGTAAGATTAAGCGATATATGGAAGACGAGGAGAACCTCTCCAAGGCTTCGCAGAAAATCGTGAAGAACAAACACATAATGGAAGAAGAGGAGGCAGAGAATGGTAACTGAAATGTTGAAATACAATTTCATTCTCCTGAGCGGCGACATGGAAGGTTTCTTGAAGAAACTGCAAGGCCTGGGCGTTGTCGACATAACGCGCTCGACCAAGCCGATTGACGAGAACTCGGAGAAACTGTCAGCCCGCGCCGATGTGCTGCGCAGGTCGCTGACGGCATTGAAAGAGATTGTTCCCGCCCAAAAAGCCGGTGCAAAATCGAAAGACGCAGCTGCCGAAATCCTGAGCCTGAAAACGGAAAAGGAGGCGCTGCAGGCTGGCATCCCTCAACTTCTGAAAGAAATCGAGGATAGGAAACAATGGGGCTTGTTCGACAAGAGCAGCCTCGAGAAACTGTCGGAACGCGGCTTGAAGCTGCATTTCTACAAGACCAAGACCTCGGCCATCAATCCCGAATGGCAGCAGCAATATGCCATGAGCGAGATTTCGTCCGACGGCACTTATACCAGTTTCGTGGTGGTTTCCGATTCTGATGATTTTGATTTCCCGCTGAAAGAAATCCCTGCTCCTGAAAGCGATTATGCCGCATTGGAGAAACAAGTCGAAGAACTGAGAAAATCCATTGCCGAAAAGGAACAACGTCTTTCGGAACTGAAATGCCTTGAGTCTGAAATCAATGCCGAATTGGTGAAGACCATGGCTGACTTGGATTTGCATTTGGCGAATGTTTCGGGAACGAAGGCGGCTGAAGACTACATCACGGTGTTTGAGGGCTTTGCTCCGGCTGAAAACGAGGCAAGCCTGAATGCCGTTCTCGATGAAGAAAACGCCATCTATTTGGTTGACAAGGCGAAAGAAGATGATAATCCGCCGATTAAGTTGAAAAACAACAAATTCGTCTCGATGTTCGAGCTCCTTACCGACATGTACGGTCGTCCGAAATACAACGAATTTGACCCGACTTTCTGGATTTCCATTTTCTTCATGCTGTTTTTCGCATTCTGCATGGGCGATGCGGGTTACGGCCTGATTTTGATTCTTGCCAGTTTCGCCTTGAAGAAAAAGATGCCTAAGATTGCCTCGTTGGGTCTCGTTTTGGGTATTGCCACAACGGTGGTGGGATTCATTTTTCACACTTTCTTCTCCATGGATTTGATGACCTGGAACTGCATCCCCGACGGCTTGAAGAAAATCATGTTGCCTTCGACCATTATGGGCTTCGATGGCGCCATGGTGCTTGCCATCATAGTCGGTGTCATTCACCTTTGCCTCGCCATGGTCATCAAGACTTGGCAAGCTACGAAACATCATGGTTTCGCCAATTCCTTGGGGACTTGGGGCTGGACGCTGCTCATCGTTGGCGGCGTCATCGTCGGTGGCCTCGCCTTGATTGGCGTGCTCGATTCTGCTGTCACCAAATGGATTATCATTGTCCTTGGCGTGCTGTCGGCATTGGGAATATTCTTCCTCAACGACTTGCACCGCAATCCTTTGCTCAATTTCGGCTCTGGCCTTTGGGAAACCTACAACACGGCCACTGGCTTGTTGGGTGATGTGCTCAGTTATCTCCGTCTTTATGCCCTTGGCTTGGCAGGCGCCAAGTTGGGCGAAGCCTTCAATGCCATTGGCTTGCAGGCTTTGGGCGACGGCGGTGCGGGTTGGATTGCCTTCATCCTCATCGTGGTGATTGGCCATGTGCTGAATGTCGCCATGTGCGTTTTGGGTGCTTTCGTGCATCCTTTGCGACTCAATTTCCTTGAGTTCTTCAAAAATTCCGGTTACGAGGGCACCGGACGTAAGTATAACCCTCTCACTGAAAACATTAACAATTAAAAATAGTATTTATCATGGAAGTAATTTTAGGTTATCTTGGCTTGGGTCTGGTATTGGCCTTAGCAGGAATTGGAAGTTCAATCGGCACTACCACGGCTGGTAATGCTGCTGAAGGCGGACTGAAAAAGAGACCGGA
>JAZQPN010000284.1:0-14402 GCA_045628585.1 Bacteroidales bacterium
CGTGGCACCATGTATTGCCCCCGTTGCGGCAACTCGCAAACCTCCGACCTCAGTCTTGGCTGGGTCCCCTTGGACGACTGCGAATGTGGCGCCACATTCACAACCGACGCCTTAGGCTGCTGCCCGAACTGCGGAGTGATGCTTGGGGATGAGGATAAGGTGGAGGAATAAAAGGGCAGCAAATTGTCAATAATACGACAAGATTTCCGGTTTCTATTCATTCCCAATATACCCTTCTTGGTCATAACATCGGTGATATTTTTGAATTAAGTTGTATAGCGGAAGCAAACGTTTGTCTGAAGGAATATATTGTTTGAGTCTTTCGTATTGGCTATTGTAGCGTTCCGCACTTCCTTTTTGAATGCGTATTTCAATATCTTTAGGAATTAGAAATGAAGAACGTTCACGAAGATGAATATAGAATTCGGTTTCAAAAATATGCATTCCAGCTAAATCAAAATCCCCGAAATGAAGATATGGATTGGGAATAGACTTGAGCCACCGTATCAAATCACCGTTTTGAGGATAGCGCGACACAAAAAGAATCCGGCTATTTGTGGGAAACAAATATTTTTGCTTACGGATGTTACGAAAATTCTCCATGTTTTCTATACCGATTATCAAGACATCCTTCGGAATCGAAAAAAGTTCCCAATCGGCGACGAACAACATGCTTCCGGCAACTGGGAAAACAAGGATTTCTTCGGTTCCTATGTGCGCAGGAATCGGAGAATAACTATTCACCATGAATCCCGGACAGCTTCGGATTGCACGTGTCTTTGAATTTCCCGAATGGACAGCTAACCCTGCCCGTGTGGTTGTAGCGGGAAACTCTTCTCCATTCCAATCAAAACCTCTTAACTCTTCAAAGTGCTGTTCCAAAAACTGACGCAAAACCTCTATAGAAACAGCACACACAGTCTTATAACTGCCATGTGACTGAATGGTTACCAATTCTTCGGAAACCAATGTTTTCCTGACACTATCATTCAGGGCCGACCAAGCCAATGGTTTGCCTTGAAGTAACGTCTTCAGGTGGCTGATTTGTGTCGCAGAAAGGCTCATTCGTTGTTGTTTTTGAGCAAGCGGGTTACTATAGTCATTGATTTCGAGTCTTTTGAAAGCATGTAAGTGTATTTGTAATCATAAGCATTCAACGATTCAGGTGATGAATTGATGAGGAATATGTTACGTTGATTTGCAAACCGCAAAATTCCACGGACATTGTTGGAATGGAGCTTGCCTATTTCATCCATCATGCAGTGAATGATGAATTCCTGGTTTTTCTTGCGCATGGCTTTTTTCTTGAAGACATTGATCAGCATGATGTTAATCATAGCTTTGACAAGAATGTCGGTACCATCGGATCCGACATTGTTGATTCGTTCCACCCATCCCGTATCCTGATCGTTTTCTTTCACACGGAATTGCAAGTCGAAAGTATCGGATATTGTAAGTTGCTGCCTGTTAGGTTCTTTTTGCAGATATTTCATGAACTGTATGAGATAATCCACCACTTTCCGATTAATCTCATCCTTGTTGTTGTCGGAAAAAAGGTTTATTTCGCCCATGTTAAGAAAATTCTCATCCGTAAAAGCCTTTATTCTCTGAAGGAGACGCATCATGCTGTTGTCGGACTGTTCCGCACGTAGTTCGATGCTTTTGATGACTCCCGCAAAATTCCTTTCAATAAAATCGCGGTTGATTTCATTGATCACTTTTTCAATTTCCGACTGATGATTCATCAGATTTCCGACTTCACGCGACACGCCTTGCAAGATGTTTTGGTAATGTTCGCTCGTACGTTTGCGATATTCCTCTATCTTGTTGTTGTCCACAAACTCTTGCAGACTCAAAGCAATTTCAGTGTAGTCTTCATCGGTGACCGGGACCGTTGCGAAATGGAAAGTGTTATCAGGCGAAAAATGGCTGTTAAAAACATTCACATTCCGCTTCAATTCTTCCTGTTTCCGCTTCTTATCATTAATGGCCCCACGAAGTTCAGCAATGACGGTCTGGCATGATTTGGTGTTTTGCAGACACTTCTCATCTTGCAGATATACTTCAGTGAGCAGATGCTCTATTTCAATTGCCTGCTTATATAATGCGAGACCATCTTTCCACTCCTTGATTTTCGACTCCTGTTTTTCACGCTGGGCGTTGAAATCTTTGATATTAACTAATACTTTTCTGACTTTTTCTTCATATTGACTTTGCAAACTTTCGACCTTCCTTTCCAGCACTTTCTTCTCTTGCTTAATCGAATCTTCCTTATCAAATAGCTCTTCTTTATCTTTCTGATATTCAATGATGGTTTTACGCTGATTATTTATTATTGCCAATTGATTGTCAATGCCACTAATGATCTCCTCCTGTTTCCTAATGGCTGAAGCATCAGCTCCTTTCCCTAACAACTCAGCATCACGTTCGGTTTCAAGACTTCTTTTCTGCTGCTGGTATTTTCCCTGTTCATCTTTCATGTCGGACTCTTGGCGCATTTTAAAGTCGGCCAGTTCTTTTGCCAATGCCTTCCCTTTGCTTTCGCAATTTGCATTTATCTGCTTCTTTTCCTTCTCATGCAATGCGCGTTTGACCTCTTTTTCGTCTTTTGCCTTCGAGAATTTCACGACGACATCATCATATTCCTGCTGCTGTTCCGCTATCTTAATCTCGCGTTCTTCCTTTTCCTTGCGCTCAAATGTATCCAATTCTGTTTGTTTGTCACGCTTTTTTTGAGGGATTTGCTCCAGACGTACGCGATAATTGGTCACATCCTGCTTCAAAGGCTTTATTTTTTCAGTCAATCTATCGCCGATTTTCCGTATATTTTGTTCTTTTGTCAGGAATAATTCTTCCTGTTGCTTATTGATGGCATCAATTTGTCCCTGAATCTCCTTACCTTGCCTACGATATTCATCAGGAGAACGATGTGAAGGCTCCAATTGCGAAACATCAATCTTTACACCATAAAGGGTTCCCGATTCATCTGCGGCAACAGGCGACAGCCCATCGGCATACAGCACACGTTCTTCGTCAATCACACGTCCTATCGTGTTCTCCCATTGCGGTTTGTTTTGCACAAGCCACTCATACAGTGACCCTTTATATCGTGCTAAAAGGTTATTTATGTTGTCCAATTTCGCTTGCAATTGCTGCTGGTCGTGCTGCAAACGTTCACACTCAATCTTATACCCGCTGTTTACTTTTTCCTCCTCGATTAAGGCCTCTGCACGAAGGCGTTCGATTTCCTGTTCCTTCGTATGCTTGAGGGCCGCCGATTCTTTTTCTTCTACCTCAAGTTGCTGCAATTCTTCTTTAAGAGTCGCTTTTTCATTAGCGTAAGGCTGCCACAAACGCAATTCCTTCAGCTTTTGCTCCGCTCTGTATTTGTCATCCTGCAAAGATTCAATACACAAGTCGATTTCATCGCGGACAGTTTGGTAGCGTGAATCGGCATCTTCCAATTGTTGCTGCATTTCGGCGAGGTCTTGTTCCCGCTTTTGCCGAATCTCGTCCCTCAGCCTGTTTAGTTCGGTTTCCTGAATGTTTTTGAACCGTTCAAGATTGAGATCCAACTGCTCAAACAGGTTCTTGTATTTGGCTTCGACATCCGCAAACTGTTTCGTCGAAGTCTCCAATATTTCCTGCTGATGTTTCCGCTCGTTCTGCAATCTGGGTTCCGACTGATGCAGCCTCATCATGGTTTCAATATTCATCGAAGCATAGAATTTACGCTTTTTGCGAATCTGATCCATCAAGAAGTTCTGCGTACCGATTGCTCTATTCAAGCTTGCCAGCTCATCGTCGCGTTTTTGCTCAATGTTCTTTTTCCTTTGTTCTTCCAAACCAATCTGTCCTATGGTCTTTTTCAGTTCTTCCTGGACAACTGGCAATTGCTCCTGCGCTTGCTGAACAGCAAAATTGAGTTCCCTGACCGAGCGTCGTATCTGTTGCTCAAACGCTATGGTCTCATGGTAGGTAGCAATGACTTGATCTGCCTGCTTGCGCACCAAAACAACACCATTTTTTTCTGTTTTATACCACAAATGAATATCATCGTACTCCCTTTCGAAACCAGCCACCAAGCTGCGATAAACACTCAATTTAATGGACTCTTCCGTGTCACCCTCCATCATGGATTCAATGATGGTCTTCTTCACGAATTCTGCATCTAACTTGCTATTCAGAAACACATTCTGAATGCTTCGGGGAATGTTCTGATATTTGTTGCTCTCAACCAAGGCATATTTGGCGAACCTATTAGTCCTGTCATGGACATTGCCGAATATAATATCCTTATAATTCAAGTAATTGTCGATTCTTGGACTAATGTCTGTCGTTCCTTCGCGCATGATGTTTTGCCGGATTTTCGTCCAATCGCTCAACACTTCGCCTGTTTCGCCAACAAGCCAGTCCCTATTGTACGGAGCGTCAATAAAACGGAATGCGGCGCTGCCTTGATGACGGAATGTAAGAATCGTGTAAGCACCTATTTCACGCTGGATTTCATACACAATGAAAGAGTTGGCATTTTCAAAATAGAACCTGTCGAATGATTCTTGTCCTTGTTTGATTCCAAGATGCTGCTTGTCGGCATTGTAAAAAAACAGCAATGCACGAAGCAGTGTGCTTTTGCCAACGCCTTGTGTGCCAGTAAAATGCACATTACCATCCAATTGGATTTCGGCATATCGCACATGCGCGCTGTTGATAAATATGATTTTACTCAGGTATCTCATCTTCGTTGTAAATTGTCAGTAAGTTCACCAAATCTTCCGCATAGCGAAAAGCGGAAGTCACCTTGTAAGTCGAGGTTTCTTCATCAATAAGTTCGGCAAATCCCATGGTTTCCAACTCTCCAACCAATTTGTCCACTTTTTCAGAAAAAGGCATTTGCGAGGAAAAAAGATGCCGAGCCTTGTCTTTCAGTTCCGCATTGACATCGATTTCATTCACAATCCGTGCTTTACCAAATTGGTATCCGACAGAAAAAGCCATGTCAAATGTCTTCAGGAAGTCAAGATAATCAATCCACTTGCAGAAAGAAGTCAGGCGTCTTTCAATGTCGGCCTTGCTTTCGTTGACGGTGGAGAAATAAAAATAGCCATCACCACTGTCCAAACAGAAACCTATCTGATTGAAGAAAGCGGCATATTCATCATAGTTTTCCTCAACATCCTGATACAGATGCTTAATGTCCGTCTTTGAACTGTCAGCGGCGAGAAATCCACCACGAATCAGCTTTTCGTATACTTTTTGTGTATTATTTAGCATAAATCAAAGGGTATTCAAGGGTTTGGTAGGTTGCATATTGCTCGGTGATTTTACATTCTTCGGGGTGCTGCACAGCCAGTTGGCAGAACAGCAAGGCATGTTGTTCGATGGTACGTTCCTGCCTGTAATCGTATGATAAAATGAAAGAGAACAGGTCATTGCCACCAGCACGGAAAGCATTCCAGACTTCTTGCGGGTTGATTTCAGCCAATAGCGAAGTGTTTTCTGCCAAATCGTCATCAGTCAGGGGTGGTGCCGGCGTTCTGGATTTACTGATGACACCTTGCATCTGTCCGATTTTGCGAATTAGCGCGGACATTTCATCGCTGCTTTGCAGCATATCAATCGAAAGATGCAGTTTGTTGTACTGCCTATTCTCCATCCAAAGCGGACTCATTTCCGACAGAACCAAACGGACATTTGTGTTTTCCTTGATAGTCAGTTGGTCACGCAAATATTTCAGTTTGCGAATCTTTTTGAGAAGCATATTTTGTTGCTCAATCAGATGCAGATATTCAATGATTTGTTTTTCAATGGCATACAGGTTGTAATAGGCATCATTGAAATCGTTACGGACATCGGATATGGTACGAGCCATGTGCGGATCGGAAGTCAGGGAAAAGAATGCCTTGTCGTTATCAATCAGCTTTTCACATTCCTTGATAAGAGTAATGATATTTCCTTTTTTCTCGTCAAGGTTTTTAAGTCGTTCTTTTTTGATTTCGTAATTGGGTTCTTGTTTGTAAGCTGTATCTACATTTCGTTTGAGATCAATGACATTTTTGAGCGTCCGCAGTCCCACATCGCGAAGCTTTTTCCTGATAGTATAGAGGTACTGGTATTTCCGCTTTTCGTTGTTCTCCTTAAGAAAATAAGTGATGTTTTCTTGCAGTGTGTCAATACATTCTTTTACACTGGCGATATTGATTTCTTCATTGACATCCAACACCTCTTCGAAAAATTTCTGGTAGATGTCCTCCAATTCCAAGAAGTTTCCACTTTCGTGAATAACACCATAATCTATCAAATATTGAATGCGTTCGCGCTGATGTTCCACTAACTCCAAGGCCAGATCCATCGAATAGATGTGAGTTTTACGGTCCCCAAATACATCACGTAACAGTTTCTTTTCCTTGTTCAAACAGCTGACAAGTTCTTCAAGTGTTCGAAATTGAGAAATAGAATCCATAGGTGTTAATAGTTTGCGTGTTTATTTATGATTACAAATATTTGTCTATCACACATTTCCAATAAATCAGCACATTCATGTCCATTTAACCCCGCAAATATACAAAAAACTTCATATTCCATATTTGCGCCACATCTATTTGCATCAACAATTAGAAAGACATGTTGATTCCCATTCATAGCAATTCCACCATAGCGACTTTCAGGTGGAATTGCAATTCATCTCCACTACCTTCTCTCCTATTGTTTTCAACAGGATTGAAAATGTACATGCGACATTTTTTGTTGAAAATTTGCAGCATTTAATCGAAACATGGGAAAAATGGTGGTTTTGCATAAGGCAGTCCGTTGCTGTTAACGTTTTAACATTTTAACATTCCGTGGCCCTGAAAAGGCCAAAAATGATTTTCCTAGTTAGAGAAAAAAATTTCTCTAGTTAGAGAAATGAAATTAGGCTGTTTTCCAATGCAGCAGGATAGATGTTAAAACGTTAAAATGTTAAAACGTTAAGTGGCCTCATTTAACGCTATCAAAATCTGCTTACGGACATTTAACTATCTTTTTATCAATATTTTACATATTCATTCTTCTTCTTTTCTTTCTTTTAATCGGAATTACATTATAATATATATCGCGCGCGCGAAAACCAGTGTCAATTTATCAATTTAACGCATGTTGTGCCGTTTTTTTGGAGGTCGATTTAACATTTTAACATTTAACATTTGGTGTGTAATAATATATGGTTGATTCTTCCATCTACTCAATTAAGATTTCAACATTTTTCCAGACTATGCCCGCAAAAGGCACACCTAAAACACTATCTTTGCAGTCGAAAACGCAACATCTAACAACAACACATGGCACTGAACCAGACAAACAAACTCGCTTGGATTGTGGAGACCATCCATAAAGCCCGCAAGATCACCTTCGAGGATCTCAACCGCAAATGGCAGGAGAATGAAGACCTTAGTTTTGGCGAGCCATTGCAGAAACGGACCTTCCACAAGTGGCGGCAGAGCATTGCCGACACCTTTGGCCTCGACATAGAATGTGAAAAGACTGCACCCTACCATTATTACATCGAAAATGCCGATGACTTGGAGCAAGGCAGCATCGAGAAATGGCTGCTCAACACATACGCCGTCACCAACTCGCTGATTGAGAGCAAATCCATCAAAAACAGGATTCTGCTTGAGGAAATCCCAAGCGGTCGCGAACACCTCGCCCCCATCATCGATGCGATGAAGAAGAACCGTTTCATTCACATTGTCTATTACAACTATTGGCGTGAAGACGAGAAGGAGCATTACCTCATGCCATTGTGTGTGAAGCTTTTCCGTCAGCGATGGTACATGGTCGGACGGAAATGGCCCGCCAACGAAGACCGCGTGTTTTGCCTCGACCGCATCCGCAATTTCCGGCTGTCGAGTCACTCATTCGAGTATCCAGAGAATTTCAAGCCGAAAGAGTTTTTCGACGGCTGCTTCGGCGTCATCACCGAAAAGAGCTGCAAGATTGAGGATGTGGTGCTGAAAGTCAGCGCCGGACAGGCCAACTACCTCCGCGACCTGCCGATGATGCCAGGCGAAGCCCAGCAGGAAACGGAACGGACCGACGGATACAGCATCTTCAAGCTGCGTGTGCGCCCCACCTTCGATTTCCAGCAGGAACTGCTCTGGAACCGCGACGAGATGGAAGTGCTCGAACCGCTCTGGCTGCGCAAGGAGATGGCTGGAATTATTGAAAGAATGTGGGATAAATATCAAAACGACTGATTTGTGTTTTATATGGAACAAAAGAATATGAGACAGATACTTTCCTTGGAAGAATTAAGTTCCTGGATGTTAATTCCTAAAAATGAGTCAAAGGATTCAATTGCATTACGTTTTAAAAAAATAGCAGAGTTTTTGATAAACAAATGCTCGATAGAATATCGAGGAATGCATTACCGATTTATTGACCTTGAATTCTACTACTTCAGTGACAATCACAGAGATATTTCCACGCATCCTAGACAAAGCAAAGCACTTACCTGGTATATAAATGATTTTGGTGGAATAGACTTAAATTTTGAAAGTAAGATTGAAAGAGTCCGTATTGAGACGAAAAATAAAGTCTCGTATAAATATCGCTTGACTCATGATGCCTTTTTCGGCGGAATCCTTATCAGGCAGATCAAGGAACTTGCTTCGGGTGACATTCTTGATGGTCCTTGGAAAGTGGCAGATTTATTCCGGGAAACCGATGCCCTGTCACGTTATCAAGACAATCCGATTCTTATTATGGAGAATCACAAAGAAGAAACAATCATAGAATCAACCAGACTCAACCTCTTGGGCTCGTGCAAAACTGTCGAAAAGAAAACCAGTAACAATTTGTGTTCATATTTTTGCGAATCCCATTTTGATGAGAGCACATTGTCATCAGAACTAAACTCATTTAACAACCAAAAATACAGATTTACAATAAACAAATGATTTACGATAAAGATACAAATTTCGTTTATCTTTCCGATAGACTTCAGGAATGGTATCCTGACACATTCAATCGGCTGACGAGAAAATTGAATGTCATGGGCATAAACTGGGGCTTGCTTAGCCACACTCGCGACATTTGGGCAAGGGATTACATGCCATTGCAATTGTCCGAGAATGATTTTCTCCTCTACCAATACCAACCGGATTATTTAGCGAAGGAGAATGACCGTGAATACATTTCAAATCCAAAGCAGATTTGCGATGAATTAGACATCACCTATAGTGAAACCAACCTCATCATTGATGGCGGTAACATATCTGCTTGCGGAGATTATCTTGTAATGACCGACAAGGTTTTCACGGAAAATGGAAAGGAA
The DNA here is from genome assembly GCA_045628585.1 of Bacteroidales bacterium. GTDB lineage: Bacteria > Bacteroidota > Bacteroidia > Bacteroidales > F082 > Limimorpha. The sequence continues at coordinate 9,317 of JAZQPN010000284.1, forward strand.
AAGTATGATTCGGATTTCATCCGCCTATTACAGGGAAAGCTTAATCACAAAATCATCTTTATCCCATGGCACAAAATATCTGAAGAAGAACCTTTCGGACACTCGGATGGATTTATTCATTGGTGTAATGGCAACAAAGTCCTGATGACAGATCACTTCAAAACGGATTGCAAAGAAGCCGAAACGATAAAGCATCTACTTGAAGAAAAAGGATTTGAAATCACTGTCATGAGATTTGACATTGAAAAGCCGAATGATGATTTGAATTGGGCATATGTCAACTACCTTCAAGTTGGAAATAACATTTTAATGCCAGCATTTGGAATTGAAGAAGACAAACAAGCACTCCGCTATATTAAAGATGCCAACCCTGATTGTAAAGTAGAGTCTTTTCGCATGAAAGATTTGGTTTATGAAGGTGGTGGAGCCCTGCATTGCATGACTTGGAATATTAAAAAATAACATGAGATATAATGAAAGACTTTGCAGCCATAGATTTTGAGACCGCCAACTGCGAGCGTTCATCCGTTTGTTCGGTTGGTGTCGTCATCGTGCGCAACGGTGAGATTGTCGAAAGATTCTATTCTCTCATCAAGCCTGAGCCAGAGTATTACAACTATTGGTGTAGCCAGGTGCATGGACTCACGGCAAAAGACACCGAAAACGCGCCCGTCTTCCCTTTCGTATGGGAAAAGGTGGAAGCCCTGCTCAAGCAGCACGGCATCGAAGGCATTAACAGCATGAACGGCGAGCGCGGCCTGCCTCTTGTCGCCCACAACAAATCCTTCGACGAGAGTTGCCTGAAAGCCGTCTTCCGCGTCTATCAGATGGATTATCCTGATTATGAATTTTATTGCACCTGCATCGCTTCGCGCAAAGTCTGGCCAGGCGGCCATCACAACCTCGACATCATAGCCGCCCGCTGCGGCTACGACTTGCAGAACCATCACCATGCCTTGGCCGATGCCGAGGCTTGCGCGGCGATAGCTTTAAGGATACTGTGAAAAAATGTGTAAACGACAAGAAAAAAACGTAGATTTGTAGCGTGATTAGGAATCAATGACATATAATCCAAAACAATGATGGAAAACAAAATCAAACTATTTGAAAGCAAGAAAATCCGCACTGCATGGAACGAAGAAGAAGAGGATTGGTATTTCTCCGTAGTGGATGTGGTGGAAGTGTTGACCGATAGCGTGGATCCTACAGCATATTGGAGAAAGTTGAAACAGCGTTTGAAACAAGAGGGAAATGAAACCGTGACAAATTGTCACGGTTTGAAAATGTTGGCTGCTGATGGGAAAATGCGAATGACCGATGTGGTAAGTACGCCAAATCTTCTGCGACTCATTCAGTCCATCCCATCGCCCAAGGCTGAGCCGTTCAAGATGTGGCTGGCGCAGGTGGGCAGTGAGCGCCTCGATGAAATTGCCGACCCTGAGAAAGCCATCTTGCGCGGTGCAGACTTGTACCGAGCCAAAGGTTACACTGAAGGCTGGATTAACCAGCGCCTACAAACCATTGAAATGCGCAAGGAACTGACTGACGAGTGGAAAGTTCGTGGCATTGAACAAGAGCAGGAGTACGCCATCCTCACCAACGAGATGACCAAGGCCTGGAGCGGATTCTCGGTGAAGCAGTACAAGCAATTCAAGAATCTGAAAAAGGAAAATCTGCGCGACAATATGACCAATGTGGAATTAGTATTGAATATGTTGGCGGAGGTTACGACGACAGCCATATCGAAGTCGCGGGAACCTGAAACCTTTGAAGAAAGCCGACAAATAGCGGTTGAAGGTGGCAGTGTGGCCAATGATGCACGAAAGAACATCGAAGCCCGAACCGGCAAAAGCGTTATTTCGCCACTTAATGCAAAAGACAAAAAGGCGTTGGAGGTGAAGGATGAAAATGAGAGAAAATCTATAGAAAAGGGGGAAAACGGAAACATTTTGTAAATCTGCTTATGGCTTTTTCCCCACTTTCGTTAAAGGATCTTTGCGGAAGGGGGAGATGATGAATAACATATAGAAAATTTAGATTTCAGTTTATATTATGAATGCAACAATAACTTTAAGAGACTACATTGAAGAAAAAGGAAAAGACAAAACATTTGTCATTCCCAATTATCAAAGAGGATATGTCTGGGGAAAGAAGCCAAAGGAAAAAGATAAAAAAGATGCCGTTACTTATATCCTTGAAGATTCATTGATTCCTGGATTTGAAAATAAGTCACAGGTCTTCATTCAAGGCATAACTGTGTGTGAAAAAGACGAAGAAATCATTCTTATCGACGGCCAGCAGCGCACCACATTCTTTTATCTGTTACTGAAGTATCTAGAATGTAATTTGGTCTTTCGGATGAAGTATGAAATCAGAGAAAAATCTAATGAACATCTTCTTTCTGGTGATTTGTTAAAAGACTTAACGGCAAATGAAAATGAGGAATATCAAGATATTTATTTCTTTAAGAAGTCTTTGAGAATTATAAATGACAAGTGTGCGAATCTTGACAAAGCTGCTTTCCTAGACTATGTTTTGGATAATGTAAAATTCTTATACATTGACATTCCGGAAGATAAGGCGACAAAAGTCTTTTCGATGATGAATGGCAGCAAGGCACAAATGAAAAACGAAGAACTCATTAAGGCCGAATTGTTGCGCTTGGCTTCGTTGAATAATGATGATTTTGATAAGAAGTCTGAAAAAGAAAAGAATGCAATTGAATGGGATAACAACATGCTTCGCAGTCGTTATGCCCGTGAATGGGATAAATGGCTTCAGTGGTGGAACAGAGATGATGTAAAGAAATTGTATAAACTTTCCAATGTCATGGGATATTTGGTGTCGTCTTACTTAAACACCAAGAAACAAGAAGAATTATCATTTGAAAATTTCAAGAACCAGTTTCTTAACGAACAGAAACCGATTAATGCCAAACAAACTTTTGACGGCTTGAGACGTTTGCAAAAGCGATTTGAAGATGCATTCAATAACCCTAAAGTATATAATTGGGTGGGGGCGATTTTGAGAATAGGGAAAAGTCAAGACAAATTTCTTCAATGGTATTTCGCAGCAGAAAGCAAACCTTCAGATACGGATTTGGAAAACTACTATAAATGGTCATTCCTGGGGCTGACTCATGATGAAATAGAGACTCATAAAAAAGCACTTTCAGGTGATGAAAAAGCAAAAGAAAAGGATGTATTTGATGAAAAGTATGATGCTTTATATGCAACATTGGATAGCAATGAATTGTATAATGAGAATGCCGAAGCTGCATTTCATCTCCTATTGAGGCTGAATATTGACGAGGATAATAAGCAGGAAGATGATGCCGGCAGAAAATTTGATTTTTCCATCTGGGACAGGAAAGATTCCAGAGGCCGTTCGTTGGAACACATTTATCCAAAATCAAAAGTACTGCACAAAGAGTCAAGAACCATTAAAAATGGCAAAGGGGACACTCTTGCAAATTTACCAAACAAATCAAGCGGATACATAGCAAGAGCATCTTGCAGATGTTTTGAAGGAAATATTCGGATAGAAGCAAGCGAACATTCCATTGGTAACCTTGTGCTGCTTTATAAGGATGATAATTCTTCGTTTAATGACAGTTCTTTCGAGGAAAAAAAGTCAATGTTTTTCTTAGAACCCAATTGTAAGGATAACAAGAAAAAACAAATATTTAAGAGCCGTCACCTATTGCATACAATATATAAGTTTGCAAAATCAGAATGGGAAGGCAAAGAAATAGCACAAAACAAGTATCAAACACTTAACGACTTTAAAAAGTATTATGGCAAATAAAATTAACTTCATAACAGGTGAAACATATACTCTTGCAGAATTATTTTCTGGTGAGAGAAGAATCATTATTCCAGACCTTCAACGTGATTATTGTTGGGGAGATGAAAACAACACCAAGAGCACTGGCGAAAAGGGAGAATTGGTGACGGATTTTGTCAACAATCTATTAGGACAATTTGATGATCAACGCAACAAGAATGATAAAAGCGCTCTCAATCTTGGGCTTTTCTATGGCTACGAAGTGCCTGCCGACCATATTCAGCTTTGCGATGGGCAGCAGCGTTTGACCACGTTGTATCTTCTTTTGGGTATGATAAACAAGAAAACCGTTGAAAACAAAGATAATCAATTTACAGAAGGAAAATTTCGTCGTCATCTCATTTCAGATTTTGAGTATAAACAAGATGATAAGGAACCTTACTTGAATTATGCGATTCGTGAATCTTCCCTCTATTTTTTAAGTGATTTGGTATGCAAATTCTTCATTGGAAATACAGATAAAGTTGAATGCATCAAGTCGGCAGATTGGTATTTCGACGATTACAATTTAGACCCAAGTATTCAAAGTATGTTGAAGGCACTTGACAAGATTGAAAAGATTATATATGAAAAGAATACCGACTTGTTGGAGTTTGGTGATTGGTTACTCAACAAAGTGACATTCCTCTATTTTGATATGGAAAACAGGAAGAATGGGGAGGAAACATTTGTGGTGATAAACACAACGGGAGAGCCTCTGTCTTCTACGCAGAATTTAAAGCCGTTGGTTTTACAAGTGAATACTGCTCAGGAAATTGGGGGAAAGAAAATTGACCAATGCTGGGAAGAGATTGAAACCTGGTTTTGGAAAAAGCGCCAAGGCGATAATGACACCGCGGATGCCGGATTTGCAGAGTTTTTGCGTTGGGTTTCAATAATCGAACAAGTAGATACTGATGCTCCCGAAGAAGAAAAAACTGATAGTATCAAAAAACTTATACAACTCATATTACAAGGTAAGCATTGTGACTTCCCTTATAAGGAGATTAAGTTTGAGACAATATACAACTATTGGAAATCATTGGTGTGGATTGCGAAAAATCTAGACTTGTCTTTTGCGAAAAACTATCTTTCTCCAGAAATCAATAATGATGTCAATAATCGCAATGCGATTGGCCAAAACGATTGTTTTGTTTTGTTGCCTTTGCTGAAATTTGTTTGTAAAAACATTTCAGATATTGAATCTACGCCTGATAAGCAGCGGAATGCAAAACGAATATATGAGTTTTTTAAGAATCTA
>JAZQPN010000285.1:0-5545 GCA_045628585.1 Bacteroidales bacterium
GCGCAACAAGAAAGAGACGCATTATTGTTACAGTGAGGAAGAACGCATTTCTGCCAAGGAAAAATGCGGCAAACAAGCCGAAATCACGCGATTCAAAGGTCTCGGTGAAATCTCGCCGGATGAATTCAGGGCTTTCATCGGCCCGAACATGCGTTTGGAACCTGTCATTCTGAACAGCGATTCCGGCATCAAGGAACTGCTTGATTATTATATGGGCAAAAACACCATGGAAAGGCAGAAATTCATCATCAATAATCTAAGGATTGAAGATGACTCGGAGATGGATAAGATGTAAGGAACAAGAAATTCAACCTGCTCAAAGAGCAGTTAACGGATGCCATTTTCTATGGGCAAACGCACTTACCCACAATACGAAAGAAAAGAGATGACTATTGCAATTTTGTAACAGTCATCTCTTTCAGTTTATGCTCATTTATTTTCGTTCAAAAGCTATAGCCTATGTGAAAAAGGAAACCTGTTAAATTTGTTTCTTTAGTATCTATATAATAGACATCATGTCCATAATCATCATACTCATGAGAATAATAATTGTAATTATAGCCGTCTATAATATAATAACATCTCTCTTGCGACCAAGAATCTGAAATCGATAACAATTCAGCAAAAAGATATAGTCCATTTTTGAATTTATAACCGGCTCTCCAATCGGTTCCAAAAGCATCAAAATAGGCGGTAGACATACCTCCCCCAAAATATAACGAAGAGCCATTCCCAAAATTAATAAGTAAAAGCGGACCTGCACTTAACAATAAATTTTCATTTGCAGTTTCAATTTCGATGGACGAAAACAAACCCAAGTTAACTGCACGTCCAATTGGAAATGCTATATCAAAACCTCCAGAAAAAGCCAAACCGAGATTGTCATCGTATTGTCTATCACAATATACAGTGCCACCATATTCTTGTTGGTAATAATTCTCTTCATTAAGAAAATAGTTGCTAAGTCCCAATCCTGCATTCAAACCGACGAACCACCTTCCTTTTTTCCTCGGTTCCTTCGGCTTCTCAACCACCACCTGCTTCTTCGAAGGATAAGTCCAAGCCACTCTGCCCTTGAACGAATTGGGCACATAGCAATTCAATACACGCCATTCGTTAATTAAGCCCTCCGCAATATACTTGAATTCTTGTCCCAATTCAGACATATTGCTCAGCAACTTGAAATCGGCCAGGCTGTTGCCAATCTGAGAGAACTTGCCTAATTGGGCGTCCGTAGCAATGTCAACACCACGGACACCTCGCATTTTCGACTGAAGCGGCACGCCATTAAACCTTTTGTTGTTCATCTTGCGTTGTAATTCGACATAATAATCGTCAGCAGTATAGATGCCTTTGTTTTCATCACGAGAAGTTTGGTCAAGACCATCGGTAAAGGTCACCATCATGGCCGATGAAAGCGGCTCATCAGACGGGATTGAAGCGGAGCAATATGACTCCATAGCATCAATGGCCTTATCCATAGCATAGTACAAAGCAGTTCCATTTTGCACGTTGCGCCCATTGATGAATCGGCACATATCATAATAAGAATCATTGGTAAGTCTTGTTATCGGGAAAAACTCAGTTGCACTGATTTTCGAGAACCCCACGATACCAATCTTTATGTTACCTGAGTTTGAGGCATCAAGCAAACTTTTGATAAACTCTTTGGCTGCTTGTTGCACAAAACTGAAATCATTTGACAGGGATGAACTACAGTCGAGTACCAACATCAGCACCATGGATTTCTTTTCTTGTACACCTGCACTACCCTGCATTGTCTCCACATCGGGTTGCCATTCGTTTATGGACTCGTCATAACGCCAAAAATCCAAAGGGGTGCCAATTCCACCAGGATAATCCGTGGCATAATGTGAAAATTGGAATTTAACATTTTCTAAATCAGTCTCAAAACGACCACGAACCACAGCCCCAGGATCGTCGAAGTTGATGCCTCGCTTTTGGATATCACTCAGCTTGTAGACTGGTTTTCCATCGTTGCCTCGCTCAATCGAAAGATAGCCTTTGATGAAATAATCGGCCACATCTGGATTGGTACGGTTTTGTGCGATTGTCATCATCATCGACAGGGCGCAAATTGCTGTTAGTAAAAGTCTTTTTTTCATGACAATTTGAATTTCTTTTTCCAGCGCTGACACCCAAAACGCCAAATCCATTTTGAATTTGCTTGTTTAACCTCGAAACACACCGAAAAAAGAAGCGCGGGTATCTGAACTATTGCTCATCCCGCACATAAAGGTCTCGCATTGCCCATCATCCGAGGATAAGCAACGCCGAAGCCCATGCTGTTAGCAAATACAATAACGAAATGTATAGACTACCATAATGGGCGTTGGCCATTGTCTTATCTTGCGGATGATTTGGAATTTGCGAGATTCTTATGTGCCGCAGATAAAGCGTTAGAACAACGCCTTTCTTTAAGTATGTCTGCCAAGCGCTGATTACTGAACTTGTCGAATTATCAGCGATTGACCTGGCAAAGAAACGAAAAAAAATTCAAATTTGATGCAAAACTTCAAAAAATATTGATTAGTGGCCATTTTTCAAATCACTTCCAAAAAATGTTGTACTTTTGTTTGCTGTAAAAGGAACTACGAATTGAACGAATTACACAAATAATACAAATCAAAATGAAAAAACACACCTTATTAATTATGGGAAGCATGATTACCCTATTCGGCTGCAATCAGCCTGCTGAACGTTATTCCGTGAAGGAATATCCGGAGACCCGCAAAGACACGACCGTCGTTGACGATTATTTCGGAACGAAAGTTGCCGACCCTTACCGTTGGTTGGAAAATGACACTTCCGCCGAAACCTCGGCATGGGTTGAGGCGCAAAGGGCTGTCACTCAGGATTATCTGAGTCACATTCCTTTCCGTGGCGCCATCAAGGACCGTTTGACGGAACTCGTCAATTACGAACGCTACAGCGTGCCATCGAAACGTTTTGGAAGATACACTTTTTCAAAGAACGATGGTTTGCAGAATCAAAGCGTGATTTACATGCAGAAATCATTGGATGCTGAACCTGAAGTTCTTCTCGATCCTAACAAGCTTTCGGACGACGGTACCGTAAGCTATGGTGGCGGTTCGCAATCGAACGATGGCAAGTATTTCGCTTACACCATTCAACGCAGCGGTTCCGACTGGGTCGAAATCTACGTTATGAACATTGAAACCCGCGAACTCCTCCCCGACCATATCGAATGGGCGAAATTCACTGGTGCCGAATGGTACAAAGACGGTTTCTTCTATGCTGCCTACGACAGACCTGAAGCTGGCAAGGAATTCAGCAACGTCAACGAAAACCATAAGATTTACTACCATAAATTGGGCACAAGCCAAGACGAAGACCAACTCTTCTATGAAAATCCGGCACAGCCACGTTATTTCCATCAAGTTGGTCTCACCGAAGACGAACATTATATGTTCCTTTTCGAAAGCGGACAAGGCGCCGGCCATACCCTTTGGATTAAGGATATGCAAAATGTCATGAGCCAGTTCGTTCAGATTGCCTGCGATATGGATTATTCCTACTCGCCTTTGGATGTCATCAACGACACCTTATATATATTTACCAACTACGATGCTCCGAAAGGCCGCATTTGCCGCGTTTCCGCCAAGAACCCTCAAATGGAAAACTGGGAAACCATCATTCCTGAATCGGAAAATGTCATTGCAGGCATCAACCTTGCTGACGGCAAGATGATTGTCACTTACGACCAAGATGCTGCAAATCATTCGTTTGTCTTCGATATGAATGGCAACAAGATGCACGAAATCGCATTGCCGACATTCGGCGCTGTCGGTTTCAGCAGCCGTTACGATGAAAAGGAAATCTTCTATGCCTTCACATCGTTTGCCTTCCCGACTACGATTTACAAATACGACATCGACAGCAACACATCGACCGTTTTCCGCGCTCCAGCAGTCGATTTCGTGCCCGAAGATTTCGTCACCGAACAGGTTTTTGTTGATTCGAAGGACGGCACAAAAGTCCCTATGTTTCTGACTTACAAAAAAGGCCTTGTGAAAGATGGCACCAACCCTACCCTGCTCTATGGCTACGGTGGTTTCAACATCACGCTGAATCCCGGCTTCTCAACCTCACGCCTTCCATTCATGGAAAATGGTGGTATCTATGCTGAAATGAACCTGCGCGGCGGCAATGAATACGGCGAAGAATGGCATTTGGCCGGCACGAAACTCCAGAAGCAGAATGTTTTCGACGACTGCATTGCCTGCGCTGAATACCTGATTGCAAACAATTACACTTCAGCTGATTATCTCGCCTTGAATGGTGGCTCAAACGGCGGTCTTTTGGTCGGTGCTGTCGTCAATCAGCGCCCTGATTTGTTCCGTGTTGCCGTTCCACAAGTCGGCGTGATGGACATGCTGCGTTATCATCTGTTCACCATCGGTTGGAACTGGGCCAGCGATTATGGCACCAGCGAAGATAGCGAAGAAATGTTCAAGGCCTTGTATGCTTATTCACCATTGCACACCATCAAGAGTGGCGAAGATGTTCATTATCCTGCAATTATGGTCACGACTGCCGACCACGACGACCGCGTTGTTCCGGCACACTCATTCAAATATGCCGCTACGCTTCAGGCTGCCCAAACTGGCAATGAGCCAAAGATTATCCGCATCGACTCGAAAGCTGGTCACGGTGGTGGCAAACCTATTTCAAAGGTCTTGGAAGAACAAGCCGACATCTACTCATTCATCCTTTACAATATGGGATTGGAATATAAGTCAGCAGAATGAATTTTTTGCAGAAAATTTTGATTTTTAGCGTTTTGCTGTTTGCAAGGGCGGCAAACGCTCAAAACAGCAATCCAGCCTGTGCCTTGAAAAAGGCGCAGGCTGAAATGCTTTCTGGTCTGAAAAACGTTGATGAAGGACTACTCTACGAACTTGATTATCAATACGATTACGATTTAGACCGCTTGATTAAAAACGATGTCACTTCCGTTTCGTCTTTTGTCAAGTATGCGGTCACAAAAATGATGAATCCATTCAAGGCCGTCTTTCATATCAAAAGCCTTTTGCCGGCCTGCAGCGCATTTCAAGCCGTCACTCCCGATGGCGACATCATTTATGCCCGTAACTTCGATTTCACTTTTTCCGAACCATCGGCTTCGGTTTTGGTGAGGACACAACCCGAAAATGGCTACGCGTCCATTTCCATGGCACCTTTTTCATTGGTCGGTAAAAGGCAAGGCGATTTAGATGACGGAAAATCAGACAATTCACTGCTCATCGTTGCACCTTATCTTTTGATGGACGGCATGAACGAAAAAGGGTTGGCCATCAGCGTGTTGTATCTCGATGGCGAAGGAACGGAACAATACGACCCTGATAAACACGACATTATGACGCTTTCCGCTATGCGCATCATGTTGGACAAAGCCGCCGACACTGATGAAGCCCTTGCCTTGATGCAGCAATACAATATGTTTGCCGACAAAACGAAAAGCGAGATTCCGCATAGTTACCATTTCCTGATTTCCGATGCA